>NZ_JBJDPI010000020.1:0-1283 GCF_044901245.1 Psychrobacter sp. NPDC064578 | reverse complement strand
AAAAAAAGCCACCCTTAAACAAGGATGGCTTTTTATGACTAACTTACAAGCTCATTACTGAGACTAATAGATTAGTTCAATACGTTAGCAACAACACCAGCGCCTACAGTACGGCCGCCTTCACGAATAGCGAAGCGAAGACCTTTGTCCATAGCGATTGGGTGGATAAGCTCTACGCCCATCTCAACGTTATCACCAGGCATTACCATTTCAGTACCGTCTTGTAATTGGATTGCGCCAGTTACGTCAGTGGTACGGAAGTAGAACTGTGGACGATAGCCGTTTAGGAATGGTGTGTGACGACCACCCTCTTCTTTGCTCAACACGTATACTTCTGCGTCAAACTTGGTGTGAGGCGTGATTGAACCTGGCTTAGCAAGTACTTGGCCACGTTGTACGTCTTCACGTTTAGTACCACGTAGTAGTACGCCACAGTTTTCGCCTGCACGACCTTCGTCAAGCAGTTTACGGAACATCTCTACACCAGTACAGGTGGTTTTTTGAGTGTCACGGATACCGACGATTTCGATTTCGTCGCCTACGCGTACGATACCAGATTCAACACGACCTGTTACAACAGTACCACGGCCTGAGATTGAGAATACGTCTTCGATTGGCATTAGGAATGCTTTGTCAACGTCACGCTCTGGCTCTGGGATGTAGGTGTCAAGAACGTTAAGAAGTTCTACAACCGCTGGTTGGCCGTATTTTTCTTGTGAGCCTTTTAGGGCTTCAGTCGCTGAACCATGGATGATTGGGGTATCATCACCTGGGAAGTCGTAGTCATTAAGAAGTTCACGAACTTCCATTTCTACGAGTTCTAGCAATTCTTCGTCATCAACAACATCACATTTGTTCATGAATACGATGATGTACGGTACGCCAACCTGACGTGAAAGCAGGATGTGCTCACGGGTTTGTGGCATTGGGCCGTCAGTTGCTGATACGACTAGGATTGCGCCGTCCATTTGAGCGGCACCGGTGATCATGTTTTTAACATAATCGGCGTGACCTGGGCAATCGACGTGAGCGTAGTGACGTGCTGGGGTGTCATATTCTACGTGTGAGGTGTTGATGGTGATGCCACGTGCTTTTTCTTCTGGTGCTGAGTCAATAGACGCGTAGTCTTTGGCTTCGCCACCAGAGGTGATTGCTGCTACCGTTGCGATGGCAGCTGTTAGGGTTGTTTTACCGTGGTCAACGTGTCCGATTGTACCGACGTTGACGTGTGGCTTTACGCGTTCAAACTTGGCCTTTGCCATGGGTATTTCCTCTTTTTTTGG
>NZ_JBJDPI010000019.1:0-2487 GCF_044901245.1 Psychrobacter sp. NPDC064578 | reverse complement strand
TTATTTTCCTCTCGTGCGCAGACCAGCGTTAAAGCCCGCCCTACTTTACCAGCCGCATCAACGAGTTGGCAAAAAAGCGCAAGCCGTGGTCTAAGTTCTAAAAATCGCCGTGCTTCTATACCGCCGTGGGTCATCAACACGGGCAGCCTCATTATTATGGGGCTTTTGGTGTTATTAAGCTTATCAATTGGTGTGGCTGATTTTTCGTGGTCAGGTATATTTCACAGCCTTATCAACCATAGCGCCAACTCCGACAGCTCACTGCTACTGGTCAGTCGCCTACCGCGTACCATCGCTATTATCTTGACCGGTGTTTCCATGGCAGTTGCTGGGATGATTATTCAAGTGGTGCTCAAAAACCGCTTCGTTGAGCCATCGATGGTCGGTGCAACTCAAAGCGCCGCACTGGGATTATTGGTGGTTAGCCTGCTATTTCCAGCTAGTGCGCTCATAGTAAAAATGGGTGTCGCAACCATCGCAGCGGTATTTGGCATGATGCTGTTTATGCTACTGATCCACCGCATTCCGCCGACGGATTTTTTAATGATCCCACTGATTGGTATCGTCTTCGGTGGCATTATAGAGGCAGTGACGACCTTTATCGCCTATCAAACAGAATCGTTACAGATGCTCAGCGTTTGGCAATTTGGTGATTTCTCTGGCGTCTTAGCAGGTCGTTACGAGCTGCTATGGCTGACGGGCGGATTGTGCGTGCTGGCGTATATCATTGCTGACAAGCTGACCATCGTCGGTTTGGGTGACAATATCGCACTCAATTTAGGCATCAGCAAACGACAAGTGACGTGGGTTGGCGTTGGTATGGTGGCGATGATGAGTGCAGTTGTCGTTGTCACCGTTGGCATGATTCCTTTTATTGGTTTGGTCGTGCCTAATATCGTCAGCCGATTGATGGGGGATAAATTGCGCCGTAGCTTACCAGCGGTGGCATTATTGGGCGCTTCGGCAGTGCTATTGTGCGATATTATTGGACGCTCGATTCGCTATCCATTTGAAGTGCCTGTGGCAACGGTTTTTGGGGTGGTCGGTACGGTACTGTTTTTATGGCTATTATTACGTGCGCCTGCTGAACAATAAAATAACTCGCCATAAAGTTTTTTATTCATAACGACTGATCAAACCTCTTTGCCTCTTCTCTTTCTTTTATCTTTGTTTTGTCTGATTAGATAAGCCTAGCACTATAGGATTTACGCATGTTTTCACCGTCTAAGCCTAGCGCCGCAGCCAATAACACTCTAGATGACAGTGCTTCAGAAAATAAAGACAAAACTACTTTTGGACAAAGTTGTGTTGCGCGACTCTGGACATTTATAGCTGGTCACCCAAAATCCATTGCCGCTATCATATTGCTGATCTCAACCATCCTATTTTTGACAGTCAACGTCAACGGCCATTGGGACTTTGCGCTACCACTGCGAGGTAAAAAGTTACTGGCGTTAATGGTCGTCGGTTATGCGATTGGCGTATCGACCTTATTGTTTCAAACCTTGACGCACAACCCTATCCTGACGCCATCACTGTTGGGTTTTGACTCGCTATATGTTTTATTACAAAGCCTGTTGGTTTTCTTTTTGGGCGCAATAAGCTTTACCAGTATCAATCCTCTTGCCAAATTCACCCTTGAAATTGTTTTAATGTTTGGCGCGTCATTATTATTATTTAAGCTGCTGTTTTCAAAAAGTAGTCAAGATTTGACGCGACTGATATTGGTCGGCGTTATCTTTGGGGTATTGTTTCGTAGCTTATCGGCGCTGATTGCACGGCTAATTAATCCTGATGATTTCGTCGTTGTGCAATCTGCCAGTTACGCGCAATTTAATACGGTCAATCCGCAGCTGCTTGGTATCAGCATTGTTATCTGTGCCATTAGCGCGCTATTTATCTGGCGCTGGCGTTATCAATGTGACGTATTGATGCTTGGCAAATCACAAGCCATTAACCTCGGTATCAATTATCAACGCCTAGCGTTTGGACTATTAACGGTCATTGCGGTATTGGTCGCCACGGCAACCTCATTGGTCGGTCCAGTGACTTTCTTTGGTCTGTTAGTTTGTGCGCTAACCAATCGTATCGCTCGCCATATGTATCACAGCGAGCGTCTGATATTGGTCTGTTTGGTGGCGATGATTTGCTTGGTACTCGGTCAGACGATATTTGAGCAACTATTGGGCATGGCAGGGGTACTATCGGTGGTCATTGAATTGGCTGGTGGTTTGGTATTCTTAATATTGATTTTTATGACTCAGCGTCGTTAAGACCGCGATTATTTAGTAACCATTAACCTAGTAGCCAATTATCTAATTGGCCATTGATATAGTAATGAAAAATTAGATCCTTTGTAAAAATAAGAACCACTATGATTAAACTTAATAACATCTCGCACCATATTGGCAAACAGCAAATTCTTCATGACATTACGTTGTCATTACCAAGCGCACAGGTGATTGCCTTGATTGGTCCCAATGGCGC
>NZ_JBJDPI010000018.1:0-5419 GCF_044901245.1 Psychrobacter sp. NPDC064578 | reverse complement strand
TACAAGATAGATTAATTAGAGCTTTCATACAAACCACTTGGGTGTTGTATGGTCAAGCCAAACGAGCAATTAGTACAGGTTAGCTACATGCATCGCTGCACTTCCACACCCTGCCTATCAACGTCGTAGTCTTCAACGGCTCTTTAGGGAAATCTAATCTTGAGGTGGGCTTCCCGCTTAGATGCTTTCAGCGGTTATCCCATCCGAACGTAGCTACCGGGCAATGCCACTGGCGTGACAACCCGAACACCAGAGGTTCGTCCACTCTGGTCCTCTCGTACTAGGAGCAGATCCTCTCAAATTTCCAACGCCCACGGTAGATAGGGACCGAACTGTCTCACGACGTTCTAAACCCAGCTCGCGTACCTCTTTAAATGGCGAACAGCCATACCCTTAGGACCTGCTTCAGCCCTAGGATGAGATGAGCCGACATCGAGGTGCCAAACACCGCCGTCGATATGAACTCTTGGGCGGTATCAGCCTGTTATCCCCAGAGTACCTTTTATCCGTTGAGCGATGGCCCTTCCATACAGAACCACCGGATCACTAAGACCTACTTTCGTACCTGCTCGACTTGTGGGTCTCGCAGTTAAGCGCGCTTTTGCCTTTATACTCTACGACCGATTTCCGACCGGTCTGAGCGCACCTTCGTACTCCTCCGTTACTCTTTAGGAGGAGACCGCCCCAGTCAAACTACCCACCATACATTGTCCTCGGTATTGTTATACCTGAGTTAGAACCCCAACATGACCAGGGTGGTATTTCAAGATTGGCTCCACCGAGACTAGCGTCTCGGCTTCAAAGCCTCCCACCTATCCTGCACAAGTCAGGTCAAAGTTCAATGTAAAGCTGTAGTAAAGGTTCACGGGGTCTTTCCGTCTAGCCGCGGGTACACAGCATCTTCACTGCGATTTCGATTTCACTGAGTCTCTGCTGGAGACAGCGCTGCCATCATTATGTCATTCGTGCAGGTCGGAACTTACCCGACAAGGAATTTCGCTACCTTAGGACCGTTATAGTTACGGCCGCCGTTTACTGGGGCTTCGATCAAGAGCTTCGCTTACGCTAACCCCATCAATTAACCTTCCAGCACCGGGCAGACATCACACCCTATACGTCCACTTTCGTGTTTGCAGAGTGCTGTGTTTTTAATAAACAGTTGCAGCAGCCTGGTATCTGCGACTGCCAACAGCTCAAGGAGCGTGTCCTATCACCATCAGCAGCGTACCTTCTCCCGAAGTTACGGTACCATTTTGCCTAGTTCCTTCAGCAGAGTTCTCTCAAGCGCCTTGGTATTCTCTACCTGATCACCTGTGTCGGTTTAGGGTACGATTCGTTTATAACTATTGCTTAGAAGCTTTTCCTGGAAGCATGGTATTTGCCACTTCACTGTACAAGTACAGCTTGCTATCAGATCTCAGCCATGTAACAACCCGGATTTACCTAAGTTGTAAGCCTACATCCTTTCACCTGGACAACCAACGCCAGGCTGACATAACCTTCTCCGTCCCTCCATCGCATTATAAACAAGTATCGGAATATTAACCGATTTCCCATCGACTACGCCTTTCGGCCTCGCCTTAGGGGTCGACTCACCCAGCCCCGATTAACGTTGGACTGGAACCCTTGATCTTCCGGCGTGCGAGCTTTTCACTCGCATTATCGTTACTCACGTCAGCATTCGCTCTTGTGATACCTCCAGCATGCCTTACGACACACCTTCACAGGCTTACACAACGCTCCCCTACCACTTGAAAACAAATTCAAATCCGCAGCTTCGGCTCCTAGTTTGAGCCCCGTTACATCTTCCGCGCGGGCCGACTCGACTAGTGAGCTATTACGCTTTCTTTAAAGGATGGCTGCTTCTAAGCCAACCTCCTAGCTGTCTATGCCTTCCCACCTCGTTTCCCACTTAACTAGGAATTTGGGGCCTTAGCTGGCGGTCTGGGTTGTTTCCCTCTCCACAATGGACGTTAGCACCCACTGTGTGTCTCCCGGATATCACTCATCGGTATTCGGAGTTTGCATCGGTTTGGTAAGTCGGTATGACCCCCTAGCCGAAACAGTGCTCTACCCCCAATGGTGTTCGTCCGAGGCGCTACCTAAATAGCTTTCGGGGAGAACCAGCTATCACCGAGTTTGATTAGCCTTTCACCCCTATCCACAAGTCATCCCCTGGCTTTTCAACGACAGTGGGTTCGGTCCTCCGGTGCCTGTTACGGCACTTTCAACCTGCTCATGGATAGATCACTCGGTTTCGGGTCTATACCCTGCAACTAAACGCCCTATTAAGACTCGGTTTCCCTACGGCTCCCCTAAACGGTTAACCTTGCTACAGAATATAAGTCGCTGACCCATTATACAAAAGGTACGCGGTCACCCTAATAAATTAAGGCTCCCACTGCTTGTACGCACACGGTTTCAGGTTCTATTTCACTCCCCTCACAGGGGTTCTTTTCGCCTTTCCCTCACGGTACTGGTTCACTATCGGTCAGTCAGGAGTATTTAGCCTTGGAGGATGGTCCCCCCATCTTCAAACAGGATTTCTCGTGCCCCGCTCTACTTAATATGTTAACGCTAATGTTTCGAATACAGGACTATCACCTACTACGGTCAGCTTTCCCACGCTGTTCTTCTACATTAGCATTAATCGGCTTCTCCCCGTTCGCTCGCCGCTACTAGGGGAATCTCATTTGATGTCTATTCCTAAGGGTACTGAGATGTTTCACTTCCCCTCGTTCGCTTCTTGTACAAGTACAAGATACCTACCTTATGGTAGGTGGGTTTCCCCATTCAGAAATCTCCGGATCACAGGATATTGCCGCCTCCCCGAAGCTTATCGCAGGCTGTCACGTCTTTCATCGCCTCTGACTGCCAAGGCATCCACCATGTGCGCTTCATTACTTGACCATACAACCCCAAGTAGTCTAACTTATAAATAAGTGTTGACTTCAAAGTGTCATAAGATCTAATTATGATAACGATATCACCTATGTTTATACGCTTGATTCAGTTCTCTTATTACTTTTTTAATCACTCACCCCTGGGATAACAACTGATGTCGTTAAGAGGTGAGTGATTAAGGTTAGGAAGTGCGCGTGAACACGCTCTTCCTAACCCAGACTCATATCTATGTTTTTAAATAGTCTCTATGCTCTCGTCGAGTCACAGATTCTGTATAAAACAGAAAGAAGTAATCGTGTCTTTATTCAAAGATAAATCACTTGTTTCTATTTATACGATTAGCACTTAAAGCTTATTCGTCTATAGTGGTGGAGCCAAACGGAGTCGAACCGTTGACCTCCTGCGTGCAAGGCAGGCGCTCTACCAACTGAGCTATGGCCCCATTATAAAATGGTGGGTCTAAGTGGACTTGAACCACTGACCCCCGCGTTATCAACACGGTGCTCTAACCAGCTGAGCTACAGACCCAATTACGCTTGTTAAAACGTAAGCTTAAACTAAAGAACAACTTGTTGTGAATTCTTGCTGACCGAATGCCATCTATAAGGAGGTGATCCAGCCGCAGGTTCCCCTACGGCTACCTTGTTACGACTTCACCCCAGTCATCAACCACACCGTGGTGAACGCTCCCCCGAAGGTTAAGCTATCCACTTCTGGTGCAATCAACTCCCATGGTGTGACGGGCGGTGTGTACAAGGCCCGGGAACGTATTCACCGCGGCATTCTGATCCGCGATTACTAGCGATTCCTACTTCATGGAGTCGAGTTGCAGACTCCAATCTGGACTACGATAGGCTTTTTGAGATTCGCATCACATCGCTGTGTAGCTACCCTCTGTACCTACCATTGTAGCACGTGTGTAGCCCTGGTCGTAAGGGCCATGATGACTTGACGTCGTCCCCGCCTTCCTCCAGTTTGTCACTGGCAGTATCCTTAGAGTTCCCGGCTTAACCCGCTGGTAACTAAGGACAAGGGTTGCGCTCGTTGCGGGACTTAACCCAACATCTCACGACACGAGCTGACGACAGCCATGCAGCACCTGTATTCTAATTCCCGAAGGCACTCCCGCATCTCTGCAGGATTCTAGATATGTCAAGACCAGGTAAGGTTCTTCGCGTTGCATCGAATTAAACCACATGCTCCACCGCTTGTGCGGGCCCCCGTCAATTCATTTGAGTTTTAACCTTGCGGCCGTACTCCCCAGGCGGTCTACTTATTGCGTTAGCTGCGTCACTAAGTCCTCAAGGGACCCAACGACTAGTAGACATCGTTTACGGCGTGGACTACCAGGGTATCTAATCCTGTTTGCTACCCACGCTTTCGAGCCTCAGTGTCAGTATTATGCCAGAAGGCTGCCTTCGCCATCGGTATTCCTCCAGATCTCTACGCATTTCACCGCTACACCTGGAATTCTACCTTCCTCTCACATACTCTAGCTCTACAGTTTCAGATGCAGTTCCCAGGTTAAGCCCGGGGATTTCACATCTGACTTATAGAGCCACCTACGCTCCCTTTACGCCCAGTAATTCCGATTAACGCTTGCACCCTCTGTATTACCGCGGCTGCTGGCACAGAGTTAGCCGGTGCTTATTCTGCAGCTAATGTCATCGTCCATGGGTATTAACCATGGAGTCTTCTTCACTGCTTAAAGTGCTTTACAACCAAAAGGCCTTCTTCACACACGCGGCATGGCTGGATCAGGGTTTCCCCCATTGTCCAATATTCCCCACTGCTGCCTCCCGTAGGAGTCCGGGCCGTGTCTCAGTCCCGGTGTGGCTGATCATCCTCTCAGACCAGCTACAGATCGTCGCCATGGTAGGCCTTTACCCCACCATCTAGCTAATCCGACTTAGGCTCATCTAATAGCGAGAGCAGTAAACTGCCCCCTTTCTCCCGTAGGTCGTATGCGGTATTAATACGAGTTTCCCCGTGCTATCCCCCACTACTAGGTAGATTCCTAAGTATTACTCACCCGTCCGCCGCTCGTCAGCGAGAAGCAAGCTTCTCCTGTTACCGCTCGACTTGCATGTGTTAAGCCTGCCGCCAGCGTTCAATCTGAGCCATGATCAAACTCTTCAGTTTAATCTTGCTATGAAGCTCTTTAAAGAAGCTTCTAAACTTGGCTCATTTAATCTGGCAAAATCGCTAAAAATTATGTTCGTAATGAATTAACTTTGAGTTTTTCTGCTGTCTTAAATGATAATTTTTATAGTTAGAATGAACTCCGAAAAGGAGTTAAAACCAACTTTATTTTTTAGCATTCTGAATCAGCAAAAATCCACACAAGTTGTTCTTTAGTTATGCTTTTAAATAGTGCTCAATCACTGTCGTCCAGTAACTGATATATAGGGTATCTCTCTTGCTGTTTAGTCTCAATCCCTTGCAGGTCAAGCTATCTAGCGAGCCGACTATCTTATCATAATGATTTGAATTGTCAAGCTTTTTTATGTTTTGT
>NZ_JBJDPI010000017.1:0-13037 GCF_044901245.1 Psychrobacter sp. NPDC064578 | reverse complement strand
CAGGCTAAGTTTCTACGCCAAGGATGGATGGAGAATAATCTACCTAAACTGTTTCATGATATGGGCTGTATCGATTTTATAAAGACTTAACTATACCATTGAAGAAAGTATAAGATATACCATGATATGGTTCACCCATGTAACGTTGCGGAATCATCCCACAATCATAGTCGTCTTCATCTATATTCCAGAAATCACTACAGTCTATTTGTGGATATGAAATAGGCTTATATTGGCAAATAGGCGTATAAAGTTTGGTTATTACACCATCTGCGACCTCGAAAACTTCTATTAAATAATTTTCTTTATCAAAAAATAAAATTCCAGTGTAAAGTTGATGCTGGTAATACCATCGGCCATCTAGTTCAGTTAATAGCGTTGATTTGAGTCGTTTCATTGCTTTATCCATATTAGTATATGACATCAATATCAGGTGCAATGGCCTTAAGTCTCTCTACTTGCTTTAAGGATGTTTTTTTATTTAGGAGTATTTTTCGCAGGGAGCCAAAAATCTGTTTATTACTAAAAATATCTAAATCGTTTAAACCGTCCAGACCACTGATGTGTATTTTTTCTACATTTTTAAAGCTATTGTTTGCTACCCATATACAGAATAATTTATCTATCATATCTTCATTTATATGTAGAGATACAAACTTATCAAATATAAAATACCGATAGTTCTCGATTAACTCGTACATTTTTGGTAAAGGAATTGGGCAGTCAAGGTAGTTTCTTGAGGTAAGAATGTTGCCTATGATCGTTAAGCTACCTATTGTATTTTCCTTCCATATATACTTGATAGAAATCTCCTCAAGTTGATTGGTTTCTTTACAAGTTTTACCATACCCAAAAGTTACATAATCTTTACTGGTGTTCGAATAATCGAAACCTGACTGCTTATCCTCATATCGAAGCTCAAACATGAATGGTTCATAGGTTTGGGTCTTCCACATGATCTGATTTTCTGTTTCGCCATTTTCAATGGTATAGATCTCTCTATCGCAGATACCTTCATCAAAGGTATATGACATACCTTGATATAACTTATCTTGATAAATTTGTGGTATCGTGCCACAACCATATTCATCTAAGTCCTCATTACAAAATCCTGTAGAGTCAATATTAATAGGCGAAGGCAATCCTATCTGACAAGGTGAGATATAAGGTAAATCGATCTCACCTTCCTTAACTTCATAGGCTTCTAACTGGTTATTAGGTTTATCAAAAAAAACAATGCCTGTGTAAAGCTCATATTGATAATACCATTTGCCATTAAGCTGGGTTAGTAGATAGTGTTTAAGTCGTTTTAAATACATATTATTCTTCTCTTTTATATAATCCATTGGAATCTTGTGCTGTACCCATAGACTGTATGGGAACTCTACCTGTCGGTATATTCATATCATCAGGTAGAATACTATTACAATTAGTACAGGCTGGAAAATCAGCTCCCATATTATCTTTGTTACCACCACGAACGGTGGCAATGCTAATTTGTGAATCTGCAATATCTGGATAGTAAAGTTATCAAAATCAGATCCCTCGATAATACTATCACCAACTGCTCCCTTACTGTATGCAGTGTTTTTACCTTCCGCATTAGTTCTAACTTGTGTCAATAACGTGTTGATAGTATCTTGTTTAGCTGGTATCGATGTAGTATCAACAACAGGTCTATCAGCAGTATTTAACGGTTTAGTAGTTGAATACCCTCCTTCATCTAAAGGATAATAAGTAATTCCATTCGATGTAAATGACTGTTGAGTATCTACTTTAGTATTATTTCCAGATAACGGATTGGAGCTCTCTATTAATTCAGGTGAAGACGTAAATTTACTAATAGACGGGTTTTGAGGAATTGCTGGAAGAGGTGTTAAAACCACTTCATTTTCTCGTTCTTGATTCGCTATATCTTTATCTATAATTGATACATTTTCTGTTCCACTATCACCACTTCTAACATCTTCACCCGATGGCTGACCTGTTTTTTTATCACCTGGTAACGGTTTAAAAAGATCACTATTGAGATCAGTGCTTTGTGGGCGCGGAGATAAATTACCCCAACCAATGCTACCAGAATTATCAGAATCTCTATTTGGCTTATTATTTAGCTTCTTATTTGGCAGTATAATATCTATATCTAATGACTTACCTATACCTTTCTTAACAACAACCGCACCACCTGCCGATACGATCGCAGTGATAGCTTCTAATCCAAGTTCAGTTGATGCTATACCAGAGTTATAAAAATCATTATCATTATCACCGATGAAAGAGGTACCTACAATAGTCACTCCTTTATCGTAATACTCTTTAGGTATGTCTTTTAAAGACTTCAGTATTTCTACTGCAACGGCTGCAGGATCTTCTTTAGCCGCTTGATATAACGCTTCGATATCATCTGGTGCGTTTACGATCCTTTGGCCAAAATCATACACCGCCTTTTTTTGACCATTAAAGAAAGCTTTCTCTTGGCTTGCATCGATTTTCTCGTAGGCTTGACGAGCACCAGGACTAAAATACGAAAGAGCATACTGAATGTCCTGTTTATAGGAGGTTTTATAATCAAAACTCTCTGGATCTTTATCTAGCGCTGTAATCAGCGTTATATCATTCTTATTGAGCAGCTCTTTGTTCTCAGCTTGAGTGATAGCATCTTTGCCATTGCCAAGCGCAGGCTTATACTTATCTATCTCATCTTGATTGGCATCCATACTGGCTGAAACGTTTAGGTCTGCGGCAATACCTGCCAAATCTGCTAGGTATTCACTACTGCCACCTTGCACTCATAAAAGCTAGTCTACTATCTATACTAGCATCACATTGCTGTATGCCTTAATAGTCATGTAAACTACAATTGAGCAGAGCCGATGCAGTGCTACTCATACTCATTGCACTGATCGCTAAAGATCCTGAACCAATTTCGAGGAAACTTCGTCTATCCATGACTATCTCCTTATTGTAATTTTGAAAATACAAATTTTTATTAGCCTTATTTTTATTTGAATAAGCATGAGATTCAATAATAAGATACACCTACTCCTTAAGAAGTTCGCCAATACACCTTCATAACCATATCTTGGCGAGATAAATCAAACTTAGTTTTTAATTGGCGCCTTAATATTTTGGCATCAGCTGCGCTAAGCGCGCCCCAAACCTTCTCTATAAGAATAGAGCCGTCTTCTAAACGTGTATCTATAGCTGAGACAATAGCATCTGGAAGATCAATAGAAGGTGTATTCAAAATATACACTATATTGTCTTGTTTAAAACTATTTATCTCTGCCAATGTCTGACTTAATTCGATCTCTTGTAGATAAGACAGCTCTGCACCATCATTAGTCATGACAATGACGATTGGCGCTATCGGATTTTGCCAGTTTTCTAATAAATTAGCGACTGTCGGCATAGATGTTTCGTCGCACAGAAGCAGGCACTGACCATCATTTAAATGCGCAATCCTTTCTGGATAATCGCGTACACTTTTAAGCTGTGTTCCTGCTTGAACCGCTCTCGCCCAATTACCACCAGAGGTATCCCCATGAATATAAATATCCACCCAACCCTGTATTTGCTGAGTTTCTGCATCTTGCCATGCTTTTCGCAAGGTATAGTAACGCTGTAATTTCTCCGAGGCGGCGGCAGAGTTATGACTAATTGATACGTCAGTATTCATTTCAAACAGATAGGCGTATCCTGCATGATTCAGTGGCGTATCAGCAGGTGCAGCGACTACCAATCGGAATATATTCGGGCTGGCGTAATAACCATCAATCACAGTGAAATAACGCTCTTGCTGTTTTATCGCGAGCTTGCCAAGTTTCTTTGAAGCCACTTGCAAAAGGTTAATATATTGCGACTTCAAAGTAATGGTTTCATCAATCACATTTTCAAATTCAATAAAAAACTGGCTGATGCCATCAGATAACATTTCTACTTTGTGATTTGGCAAAGCTTCTACATTTTGGACTGATGCTTCGAGCAATAATCCATTGCTATAAACCTCTGCTACCACAACTGCCATATCATTACTGAGCTTGGTGTCAGCAAATGCTTCTACAAACAGCGCCAATTCATCTTGGTGTTCATCATTGACATGGTTCATGAACTTTATTTTAGCTGCCATGGGTAATGGCACTTTGTCTGTATAATGTTGATCAAAAACTTGGGACATAATGCACCCTTTATAAAAAGTTGGTTTTATAAAAAAGACAAGGCGCATGATTCACTCAATCGCCTGATCCATTAATATTGTGTGATAACAATACTTTTAACTATGGTTCAAACTAGAACTTATAAGACAGCGACGCTTTTACTTCACGCTCATCACCTGGCATATTAAAGGTATTGAGTGAGCCGACGCGGACATAACGGTCTTTATTTAACAGGTTATAAATGTTTAATTGACCAGTGTTGAGGTCTGTTTGATATCACTATCTAGATAGCTATAACCACCAGATACCTGCAACTTAGGCATAATGATAATCAGCCTCTCTATCAGAATAGCGAATGCCGACACTTATGACACCAACACTAGCCAGACGATGCTCAAAATCAGCAAACACATCATGGCTCTGACTGTTAAAGTCGTTCCACTTAGCCCCATAAAAATCATTATTAGGTAGGGAGATTAAAGATTTATCAGCAAAGGTAGGCAGACCATTATTGGGGGTGATTTGTCAATCTTACATCAAATAACCCAGACCAAATTTACTGGTATCATTCAATTGCTTATCAACACTGACGTAGGTCGTACTGTTTTGATTGTATTGCAGTACCGTGCGACCAACGAGACTATCATCGGCGCTCAAGCTGCCCTGAAGACCAGCAGATACGCCATAGCCTTCTGGATTGCTAATATTGGCTTTACCACGCTTTCGAACCAAATTCACCACACCGCCCACCTCTGACGCTGAGTTAAACAAACCAGAAGGTCCGCGCATAACCTTTACTCGGTCAAATGCGGCTAAATTAGGCAAGGTGCCATTGATACTTGCCATGGGAGATGCGAGCCCATCAATACTATATTGATCATATTCATAACCACGAGAGTAAATAGATGAGCGCCCATCATCATCTTTCAGAACTCGTAAACCGGTCGTGCGCTTAGCAATTTGGTCTAACGTATCAAGATTTAAGTCATCAATTTTTGCTTGGGTGATCAAACTGATAGACTGGGGAATATTTTCTAGATAATCTGGTATCTTGGTACCGACCGTCGCGACATTGGCATTATATAAGTCATTATCTTCACTTGGATCAATGGCATATAAAGAGTTCACGGTTACCACAATCGTATCTAAAGTGGTACTAGGCAATGCATCAGCACTATCTTCTGATTCAGCAGCTATCGCTGGTGACATAAAGAGTAAAGATAATATAGAATAGCACAGCGGTGACAGTCTAAAATGCGAGGATTGATTTGAGGTATTATGAACCACGTTAGTATTCCTTAAAGCCATAGTAGATAACCCATTGGGTTTGTTAATGGCATTAAAAACAGATAGCTATTAAATAAAAACAACTCTAACTTCATCTAGTGAAGTCAGAGCCTGCTCTTACCGGTTAGCACTCAACAACTAAAATCCTCTAGCATTATCACTAGTAGCGGTATAAAAGATATTGAAGGCACTATTAGCGCCAGTTTTGACAACTTTACCGTCTACCGTTGCACTGGCTTCGAAATTAACACCACCACCTGCACTTTCACCGCTAGCAATGTTCGGCAAGGTCAGTGAATGCACGACCACTTTCTTATTGGTAATGGGTGTCTCTGCTTTGGTTAATTTTGTACCCCGTGGTTTGACCACTTCGCCCTCTGCAACGACTTTCGTTAAATCATCATAAATAATATCGAAATCTAATAATTGTGCCTGATCAAGTTTTGCTTGTCCGTTGACAACAGGAATACCAACAAGAGACTTGCTGCCACGGTGAATCATGCGATTATCGATAACTTTACCATTATCTAGCTTTCTGGCTTCTACAGCGACTGAATTGGTTCGAGCCATCAACATCACTTTATAACCTGGTACCGCAACTTCACCTTTTCCATCAAAAATATCTGCGACCAATTCTGGTGCATTTTTCGCTTTATTGATGACTACTCGAGCAGAGTTTTCAGAAACGGGATAGTCTTTGCCGTCAATCGTCAAATAACGAGTATCAGCATAACTGCTTTGCGTGTTCATGAGACCGTTTGTCACAGAGTGATAAGTAAATACAGGCGTTGCGCTCGATGGTGACATCGTATTTTGACATCCTACAATCCCTAAAGATAACAGCGCAATAGATAAAACTGAAAATTTAGATAATAGATTTTTGCTGAAACATGACTGAGTTGAACGTGACATAATTTAATCTCATAAGAAGGATTTTTGTGAAATGCAGAACTACTAGAAAGAAATTGTAATTGATAACGATTATCATATGCATTATTATTACGATAATGTAACTAGTTGTCAATCCTTATCAAGGATATAAAATACATTTGTTAATTCTCTTACAGTTTTCATATAAGCAATACTATGCTCAAGGCTTTTTGAATATGATAAAGGATAGGTATGTCAAAATTTCAGACAAAACTTGCAATTATAACGATAACCATAGCAGGAGTAATGATGTCACCAAGCTATGCTAAACCTGACTTGACCAAGACAGTAGATATGAGCTTATTGCATGCCAAAGATACCGGATATCGTTTCGTATATCATACCTTCATTACACCTGCACCAGAACTACCCTCCTATAGCGTAACAGATTCACAATTGAAAACGCTGCAAGCCTATGCAAAACCTCGTCATTATCAAGTATGGTTAGCTATTCCTGAGCAAACAACCGATCATCAACTCTCTAACAATTCTGTAAAAACTCCTGGTAAAGTACTTTATATGCTTGATGGTAATGCGGCTATTGATGATTTAGATACAGAAACGCTGCGCGCCTTATCCAAGTCTACGCCAAAAAAATCAGCGCCTGCTTTGGTCCTTATAGGTTACCAAATACCTTATCGCTTCGATGTCGATGCCCGCGCCTACGACTATACCCCACCATTATTAGCCAACACTATAGATAACAGTGCGTTTACAGAAGAAGGTAGAGAGCGATTAAATGGTGGTGCAGAGCATTTTTATGGGCTGATAGAAAAAGAAATTAAGCCGTGGGTATATGAACAGTTGGGCGAGAAACCGAAGCAAGAAGCCATTTGGGGACACTCTTACGGTGGTTTGTTTGTATTGTATAATTTGTTCAAGGACCCTGAAGCTTATCAGCAGTACTTCAGTGCTGATCCTTCACTATGGTGGCAAGATGGAGAGATGATTAACTATTGGCAAGCGTATCAAAACCTTCCTGAAGCGCAACTTGCAGATATATCCAATAATAAACACAAACAAATACGACTCACTTTTAGTCACTCTGCAGAGCAAACCACTATCCCAGTAGTAGTGCCCACTCTGATGAGTAAAAAAGAATTCGCCAAGGAAGTCTGTGACCACTTTGAGAAGAGTTGTAGTTATCAGTTTTACAATCAATCACACGGAGAAGTATTTACAACCTCTCTATTGGAGAGCTTAAAACGTTTCTAAGACTGACTTTTAATGAGAGTTTCCCAAACTTTGTGTAACTGCTTATAATCCGCTAACCGGAGAATAAGCAATGACTACCCAATCTGACATTAAAAAACTGGCTGAGCAAATGGCTGGTAACATGAATAGCTTTGATGACATCCTTCATCGACACTGCCCTTGAAGCTGAGATGGAAGATCATCTTAGCTACCCCAAGCATGAAAAGGTAGATAAGCCCAATAAGCGTAATGGTCACACTAAAAAGACAGTCCGCAGTGACATCGGCGATCTTGAGGTCTCAACTCCAAGAGACCGTAATAGCAGCTTTGAGCCTGTGCTGGTCAGTAAGCATCAAAGTCGTATTACTGGTCTTGATAATAAAATCATATTTCACTACAGGCACAGTCTTGCGCTTCGGGCAACTGTCCCCCGGACACTTGCTTCTCCTCGCTCATACGCCAAAGGTCAAATCACCACTCAGATCTTCGAAACCATTAAAGAGCTATACAATGTAGATATCTCAAGTAGCTTAGTTTCAAGAGTCACTGACAACATCTTGGAAGACATCACTGCGTGGCAGAATAGACCACTGAACAGCATCTATCCTATTGTCTATCTAGACTGCATTGTCATTAAAGTACGTCAAGACAAGCAGATCATCAACAATGCTATTTACTTAGCTCTAGGCGTTAATCTTGACGGTAAAAAAGAGTTACTTGGTATGTGGCTGTCAGAGAACGAGGGCGCTAATTTCTGGCTGGGCGTTCTCACTGAACTACAAAACCGTGGAGTACAAGACATCTTAATCGCCTGTGTCGATGGTCTAAAGGGCTTCCCTGATGCCATTAACACCGTCTACCCCAAAGCACAGGGGCAGCTGTGTATCGTGCATATGGTGCGCTATTCAATGAAGTTTGTACCCTGGACGGATAAAAAGGCCGTAGCGACTGATTTAAAGATCATCTATGGGCTGATACGCTTGAGATGGCAGAGGCCAACGTTGAGCATTTCGATGAGATATGGGGCAAAGAATACCCACATGTCATCAAGTCTTGGCGCAATAACTGGGAAGGCTTAACGGTATTGTTTAATTACCCTAAAGACATCAGAAAAGTCATATATACCACCAATACTATCGAGTCGCTAAACAGTGTGATTCGGGCGGCGGTGAATAAGCGTCAGGTGTCCCCGTCTGATCAAGCCGCCTTCAAGGTGGTGTACTTAGCCACCCAACAAGCATCCAAAAAATGGTCGATGCCTATTCGTAACTGAACGTCTGCTCTTAATCGTTTTATGATTATGTTTGACGATCGTATCAGCAAGCATTTAATCTAAACGGCAGTTACACAGAATCTGGGATGGGCTCCTTTTAAGAAAAACTGTAGGCTTATTCTTATTGATCTATAGCAGATATTTTAAAACTTATACTTTAAGACTCTTCAACTCCCCCTATCAATTGGAATGATACCTATTCCTTAAAAAATCATTACCTTAATAATTATGGTTTAGACCTCCTAGCGATGAGTGACTTTAAGATTGAGTATGTTCAAGATACATTTAGCACTCAGACCTTATCTACTAGATAAAAAAAACCTCGCTAGGTTACCCAAGCAAGGCGAGAGAGAAAGGTTGTTATGATATTTATGTTTATTATTATCTTATTTGTATTTAATAATAGCGGGATTGATTATATTGAAAGCCAACTCTGCTAAATAGCTCCTAGTTTTCATTACTATTCATTTACAAAGGCTATTTTGCTCAGCCCTGCTTGACTGGCTACCGCCAGTACCTGCGCCACCGTCTCATATCTACTTTCTTTATCTGCTCTTAATAGCACGGAAGGGTCTTTACCAGCTCCACTTTGCTGTTGTAGACGCACCCCTAGTCCTTCCATACTAATAGGATCGCTATCCCAGAAAATACCAGCATCTTTATCTATACTAATTTGGATTGCTTCAGGTGGCTGCTCATTGATTAGCGCACTGGTTTTGGGTAAATCGAGCGGTACTGTTGGATTCAAAACAGTCGCTGTCAATAAAAAGATAATCATCAATACCAACATGATATCAATCAGTGGAATGAGGTTCATCTCATTCATACTTTGGACGTTATCATCACTTAACTGAAATGCCATAATATTCTCTATCGTGTGTCAGTCTTATACAAAATCATAAAATTTTGCTTTAAAAAAACCATCCAGCGCTGGCATTTACAACAACTTTATATAGTCAAGGAATTTTAGAATCGCTACAAGGCGACCGACCGCAGATAGTACATTGAGTACATTTAGGGCGGGTAACACCGTAGCGGTTTAAAAGTGCTCTGACTATAAATAAAATCTAGCAATGCTACTGTTGGTAAGCCTCTTGTGTATCAGTATGAATACTACTATTGCTATGAGCACTCTTACTAAAAGTGACATTAGTGGTTATGCTTTGCTTTTCAGTTACATTATGAGGCTCCATTGAAGGGTGCATTGCTGCTAAATCAACAGACTGCGCCAATAAATCATGGGCTCTATCATTGGCATGGTACATTACCCGTCGATTGATACGTACGGCAAGGTTATAAAACACCACTGCTGGAATTGCGACGGCAATACCGAGACCTGTCATAATGAGCGCCTCGCCAACTGGTCCTGCCACTTGTCCAAGTCCTGCTTGCCCACTGGTACCGATATTATGTAACGCGTGAAAAATACCCCACACTGTACCAAATAACCCAATAAATGGCGCGATCGCTGCAGTGGTACCTAAAATAGGTAGGCCGCGTTCGCTAGCAAAACGGTAACGCCCGATATGCTTTAATAATGCTTGCTCAATGACTAATCGATGCATAGCAGCATCAGAGTTAATCACAGCTGAACGCTTCATCTCAACCTGCTGACTCAAATCATCAGCAACACAGGCGGCCAATTTTCGGCTTTGTAATATACGAATAATACCAGTTACCCAAGAGAGCACCGATAAGACCAATAGCAAGAAAAACAAGCTTTTGGTCACCAAATCGCTGTATTGCCAGTAGCTTGTAAAATCCATATCAGACTCCTTAATATGTTATGCAATCATATGAGTTTGTTGCGAGTACCACATATCCACTTATCATGAAAAATCATCAGTAATGATTCTCTAAAAATAATAGGCTCGTTAAATAACTAAATTTTATGGTGCTGCATAACTGATAGGTAAAGTTACATTACCCACCACTGGTACGCCATTTTTTGTAAAGGGTTTAAATTTACCAGAAAGTACTTGTTGTTGAGCATCCCTATCGAGTGCGGCGTTGCCAGAAGATTGCGCTAAGCTCACATTATCAATGCTGCCTTGCTTATTAACTTGTAGTACCAAGACAACTCTAAAAGTTTCCCCTGATCTAGCACCTCGTCTGGCACGAGCAGGAAAACTAAAACTCGGTGCTGATGCCCAGTTAGCGTTGGTCGCAGTGAAATTGACTGGTGTATTACTTGCAGCAGCAGCTTGTTGATTAGCTTTCTCACGAGTCGCGGCTTCAGCTTTTGCACGGGCGGCTTGTGCAGCTTTGGCATCGGATACGGCTTGCGCTTCACGATCTGCCTTTGCTTTGGTATCCGCTGCAGCCTGAGCCTCGCGCATAGCTTTAGCATGCGTTTGTTGATTAGCCTTTTCAGTCTGTGCTGCCAATATTTTACGTTCGTTATCGGCTGCTAAAGCGCTTGCTTGAGCTAAGGCATCCGATTCTTGTGATTGTATTGATTGTTTGATGATAGGCTTACTCTCTACTATCTTTGTTGTTGCAGTAGCTGGTTTAGTATCAACTTGAGGCTTTGGTTTCTCCTTCCTCACAACTGGTTGCACTGCTTTTTTTGGCTCTGGTTTTGCCTCAGGTACGCTAACAGATTGTGGTTTAGGCGCTTTAATAGGTTCGACTTCTGCGACTGCCATCACCGGCTCTGCAATTGTCGTAACTTCTGACACCAACTGTATTTCTATAGGCGGTGTTATTTCAAGTGGCTTAATAGTAATCACAGGGGTTTTGACCATCACCAATACGATTGCTGTCAGCAAATGTAATGCGACAACACAACCCATAACTGTGGATGTTAATTTAACTGATGGCATATTGAAACTTGTTGAACCCATAACAGCCTAATAATTTTATTAAACAAAATGTAATAGCAATGTTAATGCAAATGATAACTATTATCAATAAATTTAATAACTATCTTTTAAATATTTATTCCCGCTTACAAAGCACCCTCTCTCATCTTCATGTACTCAAGAAGAATTCTTCCTACCACTAAGTCACTACTGAAAATTCTCGCTAGAGCTAAATACCTCAGCCTATGAAGCTATAAAATCAAAAATGATAATAATTCTCATTATCATTGATAAATACTGTTAACTACTTTATGATAATCGCTGTTTACTTTTTTGAACTTTAAAAAAGTTCAAGTAAGCATTAATCCTGAAGTAGTCAATAGCCTTAAAGACAAATTAATTTGCGAAGAGCGCCGTTATGAATACTGCTATGCAGCCTCTTTACTAACCACCCCATATTTTGCAGTCATTTGATTAATCAACTTTCTATAACTTGTAATATAATGAGTTACCTATGTTTACTAATTTACTCTCTATACCAGTGCCCGTATTCAAACGTCCTTTATTAAAAACTATGATGGCAACATTAATAGCTACCGCCAGCTTGACAGGCTGTACCTCACCCGACTCTAGCGATTCTGAAACTGCAACGATTACAACAGAGAATGAAACGGCAGATACCGTATCGAATGCTACGAATAATGGCGAATCTACCACTAGTATAAAAATTGATACTGCAAAAGGTGAGATAAGCTTACCAGTTAATCCGTCACCCATTGCAGTATATGACATGACGTTAATGCAAGATTTAGCGGCTCTTGAAGTACCTATTCAAGGTATGCCAAGCAATATGTTGTTAGACAATCTGCAAGCAAAAGATCAACCGGAGCCAAAAGAAGTAGGTACATTGTTTGAACCGGATCTTGAAGCCTTGAACGCACTACAACCACAGGCAATATTGATTGGGAGTCGCACTGCTAAAAAATATGATGAATTAGCAAGTATTGCTCCTACTCTTGATATGAGTGTCGATACTGCCGATATTTATGAATCGAGCAAACGTCGCTTGTCTGACTTAGGCGCTTTATTCGGTAAAAGCGAGCAAGCGGCACAACTACAAGGTGACATCGATGGTCTGTTAGCAGAAACCAAAGCTGCCACCAAAGATAAAGGTAAAGGCTTAGTCGTCATGGTCAATGGCAATAAAATGTCCGTATATGGTACTGAGTCACGCTATGGTTTTATTCATACCGTACTTAATATCCCAATAGCAGATAATCAAATTAAAGATGGTAATCACGGTCAGCCAATCTCGTTTGAATACATCCAAAAAACCAATCCAGACTGGTTATTCGTCGTCGATCGCAGTGCCGCCATTGGTGAAGATGGTGC
>NZ_JBJDPI010000016.1:0-34842 GCF_044901245.1 Psychrobacter sp. NPDC064578 | reverse complement strand
GACAACGTCTACGTTGCCATCAATATCAATTTCTGCGGCGCTGAGGAAGCCGTCACCATTGCCAACGGTAATGTCGGTTGGGGCATCAGGCGCGGCGGTGTCTTCTGCCAAAATATCAGTAGGCTCAGACTTATTCCCCGCTATATCAGTGGCCGTCACAGTGATAGTCTCACCATCGACTAGTGGCATATCACTGGTGTCCACCTCATAGTTACCGTCTTCGTCGGCAGTCACTGTATAATCAGGATCACCATCACCATTTGTGTCTACACTAACAATGGCATCCGGCTCTGTAGTTCCTGTAATAAGCGTACCTTCAGGATTAATCTCAGCGGTTGGCGCATCAGGCGCGGTTAAATCAGGAGCTACTATATTGGTGGAATCAGAAGTATTCCCTGCATTATCTATTAAGGTTGCTTCTATTTCTTCTCCATCTACTTGCGGTGGAACCAAGTCAACTTCAAATTCACCATTTTCATTAACTATACCTTCCCCAATGGTAGTACCATTTGGATCTGTGATTTCAACGTTGGCACCTGGCTCACCCTTACCCGTTACTTTACTACCATCTTCACTGATTACTAAATCTGTTGGCGCATCGGGAGCTGTGATATCAATTGAAGGCCTATTGTCATTATTATTGTTATCATTATCACTACTACCTAGAGCAGCGCCTATTAACCCTACTCCTGCAAGACCAACTAGCCATGGCAATGCATCAAAGCTCTCAGCTTCTGTAGCACCTACCCACCAAGGAGTCGCTTGGGCATTCCCACCTAGCGCCTGACCTTGTATATCACCCATCTGTAGCTCAGTGACATAATCTGCCACTTCACCTGTATCAGGAACATAGTAATAATAACTACCATCTTCAGCGAAGCCAATGAGCGCGCTATCAATATCATCATAGAATCCTTCAATAATGAGATCAGGGTCTAGACTGTCATTTTCAAAAGAAATATGAAGATCTTTATCTATTCGCTTAGTAACAATATGGTTCGGAGCTCGACCAGTTGCTTCATCAAGGAGCTCATAATTAATTTTATCGGCGGCTTTTATTGTAGTAGGTGTGCCCTGCTTTGTGACGACCTTGTGTTCAGCAACCGTTTCATTTTGCGTGTTTACTTTGACAGTGATAGTGCTCATAAAATCATCCTTGATTAATTAATTCTAAATGAAATAAGTATCAATTTAGAATGATGAGTTAATTTGGTTGGTTGTCTTGGCTAACAGTAGCAACAACTCGGCGGTTATTTTGCCGTCCCTGCTCAGTGTCATTGGTATCGATAGGCATAGACTCACCATAACCTATAGCGCTTAAACGCATAGCTTCAATACCATATTGATCTATTAAAATATCTTTAACGAGGTTTGCACGGGACTGAGAAAGCTTGAGATTATAACTTTCAGACCCTCTGCTATCGGTGTGACCTTCTAAGGTAACGTCCGATTTTGGATAAGAATGAATAAAATCCACCATACCATCTAGCACAGCATGATTATTACTTGTCATATCTGCACTATCAAAATCAAACAAT
The DNA here is from genome assembly GCF_044901245.1 of Psychrobacter sp. NPDC064578. Taxonomy (NCBI): domain Bacteria; kingdom Pseudomonadati; phylum Pseudomonadota; class Gammaproteobacteria; order Moraxellales; family Moraxellaceae; genus Psychrobacter; species Psychrobacter sp. NPDC064578. The sequence continues at coordinate 33,304 of NZ_JBJDPI010000016.1, read as the reverse complement.
ATATTGAATTGCTTAGGATTTTTAATTTTTATTTGATTGTTAGTCGAAGAACTTTGGAGAGAGGTTTGCGGTAGCATTTGGTTTGCCGTATTACAGTTTGATAAAACACGGCTTATTTGATGGTTTTGACGCATACTTTGATTTAATAATGACAAGGCTTCATCAGCTGATACTTGCTGAATAGTAGGGTTACCTGCCTTTGATAGACTTATTTTTAAATACGTCGTTGTTTGAGGTATAAGCGGATAACTCTCAGAATAAGAAACAATCTTACCGCTTTCTTTATCTAAGATAGAAGCACTGATAAGCTGAGAGCCATGGCAAATAATTTTTTCTGAATAATAACCATTCTGTAGACTGGTATGAAAAACCTCATCACGCCCAATACTTATATTGATATTATTTTGATTCTCACTATCATCAGCATGACGAAAAACAACAACCCTACTCTCACTGGCTTTCAAATTACTGTCGATGGGTACGCGGAACAATTCGCCATTTTTATCCCACATAGCTTGTTTAACTTGATAATGAGAGTCAGAATTAAATGACATTCGCTCATTTTTTACCGTTTGACAGCCTAATAGGCTCATTGCTGCACAAAGTGTTACTGGTAATAGTAAATTTCTGCTATCCATAGCATTTCATCCTAATAAACGAAAAATTCAGTAAAGTTCTATCCCTTTATTTTCACCTTAGTATTTCTACATAACCAAACAAAAAAATCTAATACGCTTTTTTATAAAGCGCTTACTCTTTTATTATTACCACAACATAAACTTTATTATAGCTCGCTATATTTTTATTGCAATCATATATTTTTTTTAAATTCTATAAATATTCTTATATTCGAATATAAAAAAAACTGTTTGAGCTAGCTTTGTATGATCAATCATTAAATCTATGAAAATCATTAATTGGCATAACCTACTGTTTATTCTTCGCTTTTTATCATTGAAATCAATTTATTCAAATATGTGAATATACAAGAATAGATTAACTCCTATAGGTTTTTTTAATAACTGAGGATGCGTTTTTTACCACGGAGATATAGGGGAATTAAGATCGTTTCTCATGCAGGAGTGCTTAGGTGGTAGCTGAATTTTTTCGACGTAAATATTTAAAAACCGCTAAGTGAGTGCCGCTAAGTGAGTGCCGATAAAGCGATAAGGTATAAAAAGTTAGATGAGAAATCTCAATCAATGACTCAGCATGACGACTTATCGCACTATCTCGGTAGAGAAAGTGTCGTTGTCTAGGATTTTTTATTAATAAGAAGACCAGTAAACGAAAGGAATGGTTGTTGGAAAATACCCGTTAGACATGGCTATTCAACAATTTTTTTTAATAGAAAAGCTATATAGGTATAAATAAAATTTATGATTAGTCGAATATTATATATTGAATAATATATGAAATGGTCATTGTCACTTGATACTCATGGAGATAGGATTTTTAGTGGAAAGCGACTTTGATAGTGCGGCATTGATTGTACGTAGATAATATAGTGCCTAAAGCCAGCGTGAATAATCTACAACCAAACAACTTGGTTATGGATTATTCACGCACACCGCATGCTCAGCTCAGAAAAATGCTTACAACCCTATCACTTGCATTAAATGACCTGTCTTGAGATACACTGTAGCTCCTTCAGATCCTGCCTGTATTTGCGCATGCTCACCTGCTGGCAGACGTATCCAGCCGCCGCGCTGATAAACTTGACCCTCATCTATCAACTCGCCTGCTAACACCAGTATTTCTGCACCGCCACAGACTGCCTCATTAAACAGTAACTCGCCTGCCTTGATACGCTGCAAACTCACTTGCTCATTATCACCTGAGAATAGAGGACAAACATCACGGCTGCCCTGTTGTTGCCAATGAGCCTTATCTTTAGTATCGATAGCCACATAATGAGGTTCATCAGCTGGCATTTGACGTAGCTTGACGAAAATCACTGTGCCTTCATCACTATAAGGCTTGTGTCCTGAAGTCGGTGGATTGCGCAAATACCACCCTGCTGGGTAATGTTTGTCATCTGCAGAAAAAGTACCTGACAATACTAAAATCTCTTCACCACCCGGATGTAGATGGTGCGGAAAATAAGAATTGGGCGCATAGCGTACAAGGCTAGTGGCACGTGCTTTTTCTGCACCCACACGGTCAAGCATCACGCGCTCTACCCCATTTTGTGGTGACTTAATCCACTGGTGTTGCTCAGTTATAAGGGCAGCTCGGCGAGTAAAGTCTGCATTAATAAGCATAAAATCATGTCCAAAAATAGTATGATGAGATGATCCTTTAGCAAACGTCAGATATGATTATTGAACGTTATCGACAGCTAAAGGCGCAATGATTGCACCTCGCTATTATAAACCTTACCGAGTTTTCAACGTACTAAAATCACAGGAGATAGCGTGCTGGCGATAATTTCTGTCGTGGTACTACCAAGAAATAATTGTTGCAATTTCGAATGTCCATAAGCACCCACTACCATGATATCAATGTTGTTTTCTACCTGAAACCTTAACAAGCCGTCGACGGCATCGGAGGCAGATAAATGATGCGCCGCTACGCTAAAACCTGCGTCCTCCAATTGTGCCGCTGCGGCGCTTAAGCTTTGTTTTGACGCGTCGTTATGATTGCCTATCATGACGATATGACCTTGCAATCCTTTTAGCACAGGACTCCTCGCAACCATCCACGCTGCTTTAATAGCCGTTTTGCTACCATCAAAAGCTATCATATATGAGCTGGGTTCTTTGAACGTCTCTGAGCAAATTAATATAGGAACGTCAGATGCGCGGGCAACGGTTTCGATTTGGCTACCGATATTAATACGGCTGCTTTTGTGATCTTCACCTCGGCGTCCCATGACGATGGCACGATTTTCTGCTTTAAAATGTTCAATGGCAGGTAACAGCTTGCCGCGACGTTGATAGATACGAATATCGACTTGAGTAAAGTTGCCTTGGATATGGCTTTTGGCGTCTTGCACCAAAGCATTACTATAATTGTTCACCACCTTCGCTCTTTGCTCGTCTAACTGCGTCAATTCTTCTAATAGAAACTGGCGGCTATTGACTCCTATTGCGCCTGACAAATCGCGTCTGGTCGAGGCTGGAACCTCACTCACATGCAACAACGCTACAGGTAAATTTAACTTACTGGCATACCATGCTGCATAGTCACAAACCGATTCGGTCACTGCCGAGCCGTCTATACAGGCTAAAATGTGCTGTGATGTTGTCATATTCCGTCCTTAAATTTAACGATTTAATCCTATACAGCTTTCTATACCCACTATAAATATGGTCACCGAAAAACATAGTTACCAAAGTACATGGTTACCAAAAAATATAACGGCAAAAAAAGCGTATCCATTGCCTTGATAATAACCAATTTAAACGGCTTCAGCCAGCGATGTGTGCCCACTTCTACCATAATTAAAAAAAGTCTTGTCATCGTCTAACAACATGCCGTAGCGAATTTTGCTACAATGGTTTTTTAGCATTTATGATTTAAGTATCCTTATCTAGGTGATGGAATTATGGCAAAAAATGCCCTACAGGCTCAGTTATTAAAAGCGGGATTGGTGGATAGCAAAAAAGCCAAGAAAATCAGCAAGCAGACTCAGCATGCCAAGCGTACTGGTGACTCAGAAAGCATGGAAGCGAAAAAAGCGTTGGCAGGAGCCCAATCGAAAAAACTAGAGAAAGATCAAAAGCTCAATCAAGAAAAGCAACGTATTTTAGAAGAGAAGATGCTCAAGGCTAATATCGTACAGATGATTAAGCAGCATCAGATTGCCGATACCAATGGCGATGTTAATTATCAATTTGTCGATAATGCTAAGGTTAAAAAAATCTTTGTCACTCAAAAACTATATGACCAAATCGTCGCCGGTCATGTGGTGATTGCACGCTTAGAAGAAGGCTATGCCCTCCTTCCTCGTCCGTTGGCAGATCGCATCGATGCAAAAATGGAGGGCTTCATGGTCGTGTCTAACGATACATCAGAAGAAGTACTGGCAGAAGATGATCCTTATGCCGCCTATGTGATTCCAGATGATTTGATGTGGTAACCGCTTAATTTCATCATACTTATGATGTCAGCGAAAAGCCTTTCATGGATTATATCAGTCTATGAAGGGCTTTTTATTGTACAAAAAGCGACCACCTTTAACCAAGCATTGCTGCTTTGGTTGAAAAACGTAACGATGCTCTGGAACAGTAGCATGCTTGAGGCTACGAACTTGAACAACCATTCAATAACAACTACAATGCGGTTTATTGACTTACTGAGCGTTAGTATTTTGTCTAATTTTGAGTAATCACTCAAAACAAACACTTTATTCATGCTTACTGCCTGACAATAGTAGTCATTGCCATATATTTCATTGATTAGACTTGCCAAACTCTTTTGCACTCACTTTTAACGCTTATTAAGAAGAAATAACTTATGCCAAAACATCTCCCTCTTTCACTGTTATTGCTTCGACTGGGTATTTTCATTGTTTTTTTAGTCTGGACTTTAGATAAGCTTATTAATCCTGATCATGCCGCAGGCGTTTTTTCTAGTTTTTATGGTTTTGAAAGTATAGGCGACACCGTGTTTTATGTCATTGGCGCGGCTCAATTCATCCTCATTCTGTTGTTTGTCACAGGATTATTCAAAACTTGGACTTACGGCATTATCTTGCTACTTCATGCGATTTCGACGTTCTCAACCTTTGGCTTATATCTCAAGCCTTTTGATAACTTGCTGTTCTTTACAGCATGGCCGATGTTGGCTGCGTGTTTGGCGCTTTTCTTAATGAGAGATTGGGATACCTTAACCTTGGGCAAAAAAGTTTCTTTAGCCTAAACATCAGTCATGTTTGTCGTTAGATTGGGCTGGATTGAACATGCAAGAATATAAATACTAGCCTACGAAACTCAAGCTCTATACTATGAAGACTACTGAGTGAGCTGTTTTATTGTATATAAATGCACAAACCATGCAAAAAACTTAACGCAATTGTCGTTACCACTAACTTGTCATTACCACTAACATGGTCAAGGTTCTTAATCATAAAAGAATGACGATGACTTTAGCCTTCGCTCTACTAATTAGCCGGATATTTTATGATTAAAAGAATATTGTTAATACTGTTAATATTAATATTAGCAGCAAGCTTTTTCTACTTTGACCTCAATCAATTATTGACGCTTGACGGTTTAAAAGGGTCGATGACGCAATTTAACGACTACAAAGCGCAATCACCATTATTGATTATCGGTGGATTCTTTTTACTTTATATCGTCGTCACCGCCCTCTCCTTACCGGGTGCCGCTATTTTAACCTTGGCAGCTGGCGCATTGTTTGGTTTATGGCAAGGCTTATTGGTCGCCTCATTTGCCTCCAGTATTGGCGCGACACTCGCCTTTTTAACCTCACGCTATTTACTGCGTGATACGATTAAACAGCGCTTTCCTGAGCGCTTAGCAGCCATTGATGCTGGCGTCGAAAAAGAAGGCGGATTTTACTTATTTACCCTGCGCTTAGTGCCGATATTTCCGTTCTTTTTGATTAACCTATTGATGGGTGTCACCGCGATTAAAGCGAGGACATTCTACTGGGTAAGCCAAATCGGTATGCTCGCTGGCACCTTCGTATATGTCAATGCAGGTACGCAATTGGCGCAAATCGACAGTTTGTCGGGGATTTTATCGTTTAATTTGATTGTCTCATTTGCGTTGTTAGGTTTTTTCCCATTAATAGCAAAAGGCATATTAAATATGCTAAAAAAACGCCGCGTCTATAAAAACTATAGCAAACCTAAAAAATTCGACCGGAACATGCTCGTGATTGGCGCAGGTGCTGGCGGGCTAGTCACTAGCTATATCGCGGCGACCGTCCGAGCAAAAGTAACCTTAATCGAAGCGGGCGAGATGGGCGGTGACTGCTTAAACTATGGCTGTGTACCCAGTAAAGCCCTGATTAAAAGCGCAAAAGTCGCAGAACAGATGCGCAATGCTGAACGTTATGGCTTGGAAAACACACCACCAGAGTTTTCATTTAAGAACGTCATGACCCGCATCCATCAAGTTATCGCTGACATCGCGCCAAATGATAGCGTCGAGCGTTATACGGACTTGGGTGTCGAAGTATTAAAAGGCTATGCCAAACTCATCGATCCGTGGACAGTAGAGATTGCGCTAAACGATGGCGGCACGCAAACACTCACCGCACGTTCCATCGTTATCGCTACTGGTGCGCGCCCATTTATACCAGACTTGCCAGGTTTGGAAGAAACCGGCTATGTGACCAGCGATACCATATGGAATAAATTTGCCGAATTAGAAGCAGCACCGAAAAAGCTGGTGGTCCTTGGCGGCGGGCCAATCGGCTCTGAGCTGGCGCACGCCTTTGCACGCTTAGGATCCGATGTGACCCAGATCGAAAGAGGCGCGCGTCTCATGAAAAAGGAAGACGTGGAAGTCTCTGAATTTGCGCAGAAAGTGCTCGTGGAGAGTGGTGTGAATATCTTAACCTCGCATCAAGCGATTCGCTGTGAAGCTCGCAATGGTAAAAAGTTCATTATCGTTGAAGCGCAAGGCGGCAGTACCGACAAGCAAGACCGTCAAAACAAGCAAGAAATCGCTATTGAATATGACGAATTGCTTTGTGCCGTTGGACGTAGTGCCCGCTTAGAAGGTTATGGTCTTGAAGATTTGGGCATCGAAACGGAGCGTACCATCGACACGGATGACTATCTAGAAACCCTCTACCCTAATATATACGCCGCAGGTGATGTCGTCGGCCCTTATCAATTTACTCATGTGGCTTCCCATCAGGCATGGTACGCTGCCGTAAATGGTTTATTTGGACATTTAAAGAAGTTTAAAGTAGATTACCGCGTGATTCCGTGGACGACTTTTATTGATCCAGAAGTCGCACGCGTGGGCTTAAATGAGCAAGAAGCTATCGAAAAAGGTATCGATTTTGAAATTACCCGCTACGACTTTAAAGACTTAGATCGCGCGGTGACGGAAAGTGCTAATCATGGTTTTATCAAAGTCATTACGCCTAAAGGCAAAGATAAAATACTTGGCGTGACCATCGTCGCTGAACATGCTGGGGATTTAATGCCAGAATTCATACTGGCGATGAAGCACGGCTTAGGACTAAATAAAATACTCGGCACTATCCATATGTATCCAACGTGGGCAGAGGCTAATAAGTACGCTGCTGGTGAATGGAAACGCAATCATGCGCCCGAAACGGTATTAAACTGGCTTGAGAAATACCATACATGGCGTCGAGGTTAGCTGGGTTTTTATTCACTGCGCTAAAAACATATCATCATAACGGAAACTTAAATGTACGTTATTAAATCTCTACCAGCTTTGACCACGTTAAAAAATCTAAGCTGCTATAGCGCCTATGCTATGGTGCTTAGCATTTGTGTTGGTATATCAGCAAGCACTGCCTCACCCACTACTGGTAACCTTAATCAAAATTTATCATCTTGGCAGCAAATAGAGGCGCAAGGGGAAAACCAAGACGTCTACTTTTATGCATGGGGCGGTGACCCGCAGATCAACGCCTATCTACAGTGGGCCGCCAAGCAAGTCGACGATAAATATAATATTAACTTGGTTCATGTGAAATTGAGCGACACCAGTGAAGCCGTCAGTCGCGTACTCGCAGAAAAATCTGCCAATAACAACGATAAAGGCAGCGTTGATCTCATCTGGATAAATGGCGCAAACTTTGCCACCATGAGTGAGAATTCATTATTACTGAAACAATGGGCGAACAAGCTCCCTAACTTTGCATTGACCGATCCAGAGAATAATCCTACCGTTAACTTTGATTTTGGTGTGCCGACCAATGGTATGGAAGCACCATGGGGTCAAGCCTCACTAACCTTTTATTACGACAGTTTATCAACGAATAAGCCACCAACCACTTTAAATCAGCTAGTCAATTGGACCGCGCAAAATCCTGGACGCTTTAGCTATCCAAAGCCGCCTGACTTTTTAGGCATGAGCTTTTTAAAATATGCCTTAGTCATGCTGCACGAGCAACATGATGCTAAGACAGGCAAAAATATCAACGCACAGCTCAACCTGCCAGCCACTGAGCAAAATACAGATATGGTATTAGCCCCTTTATGGGCATTTTTAGATGATTTACATCCCACTCTATGGCGCAAGGGTGAGCAATTTGTGCAAACGGGCGCGCACATGCGACGCTTGGTCGATGATACCGAGCTGAGTTTGGCCTTTACTTTTTCTGCACCTGAAGTACCCGCGGCCGTGCAGCGTTATGACTTACCCGAGAGCATTCGTAGCTATGCAATGAGTGATGGCAGCTTGAGTAACACCCATTTTGTGGCCATTCCTTATAATGCCAGCCATCCGCAAGCCGCGCAGCTGGTGGCAAACTTTTTGCTGAGCCCAGAAGCACAGGCTAAAAAGCAAACGCCTGCTGTATGGGGTGATAAAACCGTACTCGTGCAATCTACGCTTGACCCTGAGCAACAAGCGCTATTCAAGACTAACAAACCGCATCCGAGCGCCCTACCGGTTGACGCGATAAAACGTACCGTAAATGAACCAGATCCAAGCTGGGTTGATGCCATTATGCAAGGCTGGCAGACACGTTATGGGGTCAGCCCATGAGTAAAGATTCTAATAATAAAACGGCTGATGCAAGCACTAGAACGATAGATCCTTATAAAACAGATCTATTTACGCGCATTGTATCTTTGAGTCCGAAACTTTTACTGCTACTGCTGATATTACCCGTGCTCGGTGGTTTGCTCAGCGTGCTGTTACCTGCCTTTAGCTGGGTACCTGCCCTTGAGAAAACGACCATGAGTCTACAAGGCTTTAACGATCTTTGGCAGACGCCTGGTCTTACCCAAATGGTAGCGTTAAGCATCGCTACTGGATTAATCAGCACCTTATTCGCTTTTGTCATGACCTTAATGATATTGGCGGCATTTTTTAATAGTGTTTGGCTAACGCGTATTGAGCGTTTGCTGAGCCCAATCTTGGTCATTCCTCATGCAGCGGCAGCCATCGCGGTTGGTTTTTTAATTGCGCCTTCTGGTATGTTTTCACGCCTTATCTCACCATGGCTAAGTGGCTGGGAGTTGGCGCCAGGCGGTATGTTTCCACATGACCCGTACGGCATCAGTATTATTTTAGGTTTGACGTTAAAAGAGCTGCCGTTTTTATTACTTATGGCACTAGGCGCTTTGGCACAACCAGAGCTTGGTAAAAAGCTGCGTCAACAATATAAAGTCGCGCTAAATCTCGGTTATTATCCCATCACTGCCTTTTTTAAAGCCGTACTCCCAATCCTCTATCCTTTTTTACGTTTGCCTATCTTAGCCGTGCTTGCCTATGCTAGTGCCAGCGTAGAAATGCCATTGATATTGGGTCCAAACACGCCACCTACACTGGCGGTCACTATCATGCAGTGGTTTAACGATGTGGATTTAAACTTACGTATAAAAGCCTCGGCGGGCGCGTTATTACAGCTGGCGTTGACGGGTGGTTTAATCGCCTTGTGGCTTGGTAGCGAGAGAGCGATAAAAACTTGCTTTAATGGCACGTTGATAAATGGTAAGCGCCACTATGCCGATGCACTCTGGCAAAAAATCACCGCCGCGTTGACCACTGTGGTGATTGGCTTTATCTTGCTGGCGCTCGTTGGTCTGGTCATGTGGTCAGTAGCTGGTTTTTGGCGTTTCCCAGCTGTATTGCCAGAGCAGTTGGTGTTATTAAATTTTCAAAGCGCCTTTACGCAAATGAGTACGCCATTATTTAATACCATTACGATCGGTATCGTGAGTACCCTATTCGCCATCGTGCTGACTTTATTATGTTTGGAAGCTGAACAATTAAGTAAAAAACCACTCTCAACTTTTACCAGTTTAATTATCTATTTGCCGCTATTAGTGCCCAGTATTGCCTTTTTATTTGGCTTAGTATGGCTACAGCAATTGGTAAATAACCAAACGGCATTTTTGAATGTGGCGTTTACGCATCTGCTCTTTGTGCTGCCCTATGTGTTTTTATCACTTGCCAGTAGCTATCGGCGTCTAGACCCACGTTTTGCTCATGTGGCGGCAAGCCTTGGTGCGACACCAGCCAAAGTATTTTTACAGGTAAAATTACCACAATTATTTGCGCCGTTGTTAATTGCCATTGCCCTTGGTTTAGCCATTAGCTTTGGTCAATATTTGCCGACGTTATTGGCAGGCGGCGGACGAATCGCCACCATCACCACCGAAGCGGTGACTCTTGCAAATGGTGCCAGTAGGCGCACCAGTGCGGTGTATGCCATCATCCAAATGGTGTTACCGTTAATTGGCTTTATATTGGCATGGGTATTGCCGAAGTATTTCTTTAAAAGTGGCACTCGTTAGAAATAATATCTATAAGCGCTCCACTTTAAAGAAACAGCCTACGTTCGTCCATATTAAGTTAAGAGTCAGGTAGCTGTGAAAATATCAGTTGTTAAAAACGTACATAAAGGGTCCTTGATGCAATCATCTTTACAGATAAAAGACTTACAGTTATATCGACAAGGCACGCTACTACTCAGCCTAGATGAGCATATTGCTGGTGGTGAAATATTGACTGTCATGGGGCCATCTGGCAGTGGCAAATCGAGCTTATTGAACTGGCTGACAGGTACCTTACCAAATAGTTTTACCGCTACTGGTGAGGTCTGGCTAAATTATGAAAATGTAAGCCATCTGCCGACGCACCTGCGCCATATTGGGGTACTGTATCAAAATGCCCTGCTGTTCTCACATTTATCGGTCGCGGATAATATTGCGTTTGCGATGCCTAAAAGTGATAAAAAACAGCGTAGTGAAAAAATAGAACAAGCGCTGGCACAAGTGGGTTTAGCAGGCATGGGAAGTCGCCATCCCGATAATTTATCAGGTGGGCAACAAGCACGAGTTGCACTACTGCGTACTTTGCTCAGCGAGCCAAAAGCGATACTACTCGATGAGCCTTTTAGCAAGTTAGATACCCAACTTCGAGTAGACACGCGTCAATTGGTATTTGAGCAAATCCGCACTCATAAACTCCCTGCCATCATGGTTACGCACGATCATAGCGATGCTGAGGCCGCAAAGGGTAAAGTGATTCATTTAGATCTATAGTTTTAGGCCTATGCTTTTAGATTTAGAACTTAAAAATCAAAACAAAATATAGCTAATTCACTTTAAAACCGAGACGGTGCTACTGGAATAAATTTTACTTGCTTGCTGTGTCTACGCTGACAGAGGCTGAGCAAAATTTATTCCAGTAGCATGCAGATATTATCGTATCGATTTTATTTAGAACTTATCATACAAAAGGCAAGCGCATGCTAGATAAATTTCTTACGCCCATGATTAAGCCGATACTAAGCCCTGTCGTCGTTGTCTTGCATAAACGCGGTATTACGGCTGATCAACTCACGGTGGCAGGCTTTTTAATCGGTATGTTAGCGGTGCCGTTACTCGCATTTGAGCTTTGGTATGGCGCACTGGCAGCCATTGCATTAAATCGTATTTTTGATGGTCTTGATGGCGCTTTAGCCCGTTATGCAAAGCAAAGCTCAAGCGCAGGCGGCTACTTAGATATTACGCTCGACTTTCTCTTTTATGCAGCAGTTCCGCTGGGTTTTATCTTGGCAAATCCTGAGCAGAATGCCATTGCTGGCGCTTTATTACTGGCCACCTTTATTGGCACAGGCTCTAGCTTCTTAGCGTTTGCCATTGCTGCGGAAAAGTTTACACTGGATAAACCACAGTTTAAATATAAAAGCTTTTATTACTTAAACGGTTTGACTGAGGGCACCGAAACCATCGCACTGTTTGTCGCCTTTTGCCTGTGGCCACAGCACTTTGTATTACTCGCCAGCATTTTTGCCACTGCCTGCGCGATTACGATTTTTACCCGTATCCATGGCGGCTACCATACCCTTAAGCAGCTAGAAATAGATAAAAACAGTATATAAATAGAATAAGTTAAGAGGCAGCTAATGACTAACGAAGTATGGTGGCGGCTTGGGTTCTTTTTAAGCATTTTAGTGATTATGATGCTGATAGAATGGCGCATGCCTGCACGTCAAGCACCAATCAAAAGTAGCAAACGCTGGTTCGCTAACTTTGGCTTGGTTTTTATCTCGTCAGTTATTGCTCGTTTAGCGGTGCCTGTCGGTCTAACGGCTGTGGCGCTGTATAATCAGCAGCATGGGATTGGTCTATTTAATATCATCAATTTGCCAAGCATCGTCGTCGTCATACTAAGCTTGATATTGCTCGACATCATCATTTACTGGCAGCATCGATTATTTCACCGCGTGCCTATGCTATGGCGTTTGCATAAAGTCCATCACGCTGATGCGCATGTTGATGCCAGCACAGGGCTTAGATTTCATCCCATTGAAATCGTTTTAAGCATTCTAGTAAAGCTCGCTGCCGTTAGCTTATTGGGTGTTCCTGCCATCGCTGTATTGATATTTGAGATTGCGTTAAATGGCTTAGCGATATTTAACCATGCCAATATTCGCCTGCCACCTGCGCTTGAAAAACCGCTGCGCTTAATATTGATGACGCAGATTTTGCATCGTATTCATCACAGCCAACGCGTTAGTGAGACCAACTCAAACTATGGTTTTAGTGTCATTTGGTGGGATTGGATTTTTGGTAGTTATAAGGGTAAAGCAAAGCAGTCTGATAATGAGCTAGATATTGGGCTAAAAGAATACCCAGCAGCCAAACAAAATGCCTCGCTATGGGGATTGTTAACCATGCCATTTAGCAATAATTTGGTTAAGAAAAACAAATAACTGTCGTGATGCCGCCTAGCTTTGAATGTAAACGAAATTTACAAACAACTTGAGCATTCACTCAAATATTATTTGAACGATTGCTCAAAATGGATTATAGTGGCTGCAGTTGTTGAGCGACTCACGAAAATCTCACTTATTAAATTGAGTATTCACTCAACTATATAATAGGTTCTCAAGTCGCTTATACACACTTACTTTTACAACAATTCACTAATAATGATTAAAAGGTTTTAATATGACTGAATTTACCCTACACGATAAAAATACAGCCCCAGCAGAAAGTAAAGATTTGCTTGATGTATCTATCAAAGCATTTGGCAGAGTCCCAGGTCTACATGCCGTCATGGCTGAAGCACCTGGGCTATTAGAAGGCTATCAACGCCTGCATCAGTTGTTTTTAGACAGCAGTTTCGATGATGAGGAAGTCACGGTCGTATGGCAAACCATCAACGTCGAACATGAGTGCCATTACTGTGTACCCGCTCATACTGGTATCGCCAAAAGCATGAAAGTAGACGACGCAATCACTGAAGCATTACGTAATGAGACACCACTACCAACTGCAAAACTAGAAGCATTACGCGACTTTACGCTATCAGTCGTTCGTGATCGTGGTAATGTAAATGATGACGCAGTGCAAGCGTTCTTAGATGCAGGCTTTACTAAACGTCAGATTTTAGAAGTGGTTCTTGCAGCGGCTCAAAAAGTGATGAGCAACTACACCAACCATTTGGCCAACACGCCAATCGACAAGCCTTTCCAAAAGTTTGAATGGCATAAAGCTGTCTAATTATATAAGAACCAAATAAGGAGCCACTATGAGTAATTTAAAAAAGCCATTACGAATAGATATCGTGTCAGACGTGGTCTGCCCTTGGTGCGCTATCGGCTATAGTCAACTAGCCGAGGCATTAAAACAAACCAACACTCCGCACGAGATTCACTGGCATCCATTTGAGTTAAATCCTAATACGCCGCACGAAGGACGAAACTATCGTGAGCATATCATGGAGAAGTACGGTACGACTGCTGAAGACATTCAAGAGAACCGAGCTAGAATGACAGAAGTAGGTGCTAAAGCTGGATTTGATTTTCAGTTTACCGATGACTTTCGTACTTACAATACTTTTAATGCGCATCAGTTGCTGCATTGGGCCGATCAGCAAGGGCGTATGCACGAGCTAAAGCAAGCATTGTTCGTCGCACATTTCGTCGATAATAAAAATGTGGCTGACAGTGCTGTACTTGCAGATGTGGCAGCAGAAATCGGACTGGATCGTAGCGAAGCACTGGCGGTCTTAAAAGATCAACGATTTGCTGCAGCGGTAGAAAAAGAAAAGCAGCATTGGCAGCAACAAGGCATTCAAAGTGTGCCATCTATGGTTTTCAATGAGCGTCATTTAATTAGCGGTGCTCAAGGTGTTGAAAATTATAAAAGTATATTGCAGCAGTTGGCTGACATGCCAGACTAAATTATCTGATTGATGGTTAGGTCTTCAACATTAAGGGTTGTAGAAGCGTTATTAGTCTTAGACTATATAACGCCTCTACAACCCTTTTTTCATAGTTACATTTACACGCCAACAGGCTTATCAATACGCAGCGCTTCTATAGAGAGCGCCATATCTTCAGCCAACGCTTGCACCGCTGCACTTTCGACATCACGCTGCGCAAAAGCACGCAGCCCCATGATTTCCGCCTGTAGTCGTCGTCCAAGCCTAGTCGCATCGAGCTCAGTATCAAGCTCACCCAGCCGCTGTGCTTCGGTAAAGTAATTTATAAAACGTAGCTCCATACCTGCCAGCAGCATTTCAACTTTTTGTAGCGCTGTCTGCTCACGAGCACCAAGCTCCAGTAAACTTTTGACCAGCATGCAAGCCTGACTCGGCAGCCCTTTATCACGAATACCACCCAGCTGACGCACGAAAGCGGCTAACCCCAACAGCGGTGATTGATAAGCGCCCATTACCCGCTCAAGCTCACTCAAACCTAGACGAGCATAGTAGTCTAACGCTTCTTGAAATAATCCATCTTTACTGCCAAACGCAGCGTAAATGCTTCCTGGACGCATATCGAGCGCCTCTTCTATGTCTTTTAACGAAGTAGCATGAAAGCCTTTTTGCCAAAAAAGCTGTAACGCGCGTTCTAAGGCATCCTGACGGTTATAAAGTGCGGTACGTGACATAGTTTTTCCATCTCAAAAGCTGTAATCTCATATAAAAACAAGCACAGCGATAAAATTTGAATGATTGCTCAATTTTATATCGAATGGCATTCTTAGTCCAGTAAAGTTAATTTACAAAGCAAATATCTTATTTAGCCATTGGTAGCAATATCAATGGCTAAATAAGATATGAAAGCGCCCAACGTTTAATGACTCAATAACACATGCTTGCTTTTTTGATACGCAGACAAGCCATCTACACCCAGCTCTCGACCGATACCGCTCTGCTTAAAGCCGCCCCACCCTGACTCTGGAAGTACAATTTGTTGCTCATTGATCCAGATATGACCTGCTTGAATCTGTAGCGCCATCTCTACTGCCGCCGTTTCATCAGCGCTGACAATGCTCGCGGCCAAAGCAAACTGGCTATCATTGGCTAAAGCAATCGCCTCTGCATGGTCGGTAAACGTTTGACTCACTAAGACCGGCCCAAAAACCTCTTCTGTCCATAACTGACTGGTCACTGGAACATTGGTATAAATCGTCGGCATCGCAAAATACCCTTGTCGATTTAAGACCTCACCACCTGTGAGACAAGTCAGGTTTTCGGCAGCAGCAATGTCGAAATATTTTTTTACTTGATTTAGTTGCTGCTCACTAACCAGTGGACCCATTTGCGTGTCAGTGTCAAAGCCATCACCAATTTGCAAACTTTCTGTCTTAACTTTTAATGTGTCGAACAACGACTGAGCAATGCTTTCATGAACAAGCAGTCTTGAGGTGGCTGAACAGATCTGACCGGCATTGGTAAATATGCCACCGATGATTAAATCACAAGCGTGGTCGATATCGGCATCTGCACATACGACGATGGCTGACTTACCGCCCAGCTCTAGACTGATATCTTTGATACCTTTTGCCGCTTGGCTCATTACCTTTTCACCAACGGCGTTGCTACCAGTAAAAGAAATTTTGTCGATTAATGGATGGCAGGTCATGCCAGCGCCCACTTCAGCTGCACCCGGTAAAATATTAACGACTCCTTTCGGTAGTTTAATATAAGACAATATATTGCCCAGCATCAACTCTGGCAATAATGTCACCTCAGAGGGTTTCAATAGCACCGTACAGCCTGCAGCCAATGCAGGAGCTAACTTCCAAGCAGTGGTCACCATTGGGAAATTCCATGGGACAATAAGGGCGCAAATACCAACAGGCGCATACGTTTTTAGCAAGCGTATGCTTGACTCGCTGGTAGATACCTCCGACCAAGTCGCTTGTTCTGTGATGAGATTGGCATAATATCGATAGCAGGCAATGGCATCGCTCACGTCTATTTTTGCCTCTTCAATGGGCTTACCATTATTTAATACAGACAATCCCACCAATTTGTCAAACTGCTGCTCCATCGTCTCGGCAATGGCATTGAGATACGATGCGCGCTCGCTTACGGCGGTTTGCGACCAAGATGGGTACGCCGCAGAAGCCGCATTGACTGCCATTTCTACCTGTACCTTGGTACACAATCGAGTGGTAGCGATGATTGTTCCCGAATTTGAATCATATAAGTCATAACTTGAATAATGATTCGAATCATAGCTATCAGCATCAGCATCAGCATCAGCATCAGCATCAGCATCAGCATCAGCAGTATCGGTAGCAGGTGCTTCAATAGTCATCCATTTGCCATCTATATAGGCTGCATTTAACATCACTTCATCGTGAACCGTTTGGATGGCGCTTTCTCTCGTTAAACTGTTAGTATTCGTCATTTCCATGATGGTCAATCACCTTATATGGTTTGATATAATTTTTTTATACCTATTGTCTTTGATTGTATTTATAAGTGTCTCTGTAAATCATTCGCTAAGTAATCAGTTTATTCTTTAGTTAGATAAACCGATTATTTAGCACATTATCTCGTTATGCTAGAGGCTGGGTTGATATTGGCTACATGGCTAATAAAGTAGATGCGCCACTGAGGTAATCACCACCAAACTGATCAGAGTACGAAGAATAAAAATCATAAACAGCTCTAACACATTAAGCTTGATGTTTGATTTCAAAATCAGCGCGCCCACTTCAGACATATAAATAATCTGAGTAATAGAACATGCACCAACGATGAATCTTGTCATCTCACTCTCAATACTTTTGCCGACCAAGGCTGGCAAATACATATCCGCAAAGCCCATAATCATCGCTGGAGCCGCCTCTGCTGCCTCTGGAATTTGTAACAAATCAAGCAGCGGTACCAACGGTGTAGACAACCATTTAAACACAGGCGTATATTCGGCTAAGCCCAGACCAATCGTACCAATTGCGAAAATCACGGGGATTAGCCCAAAATAGATATCGAATAGATTTTTTACACTACGTTTGAACACTTGACCCAGACTTGGCATTGAGTGCGCGCGCGTCACAGCACGATTGACCGCCCATTGGTAGGTCGTGTACTGAGCAGGAATCCCTTCATCGAGCATGCTTTTGCCAGAATGATAGGTGTCAGGCTTTAAGGAAAGTGGCGGTATACGCGGCATAATAATCGCGGCGATAAAGCCTGTTAAAGCAATGGTCAGATAAAAATAAACGAAGTTATCGTCTACGCCGATGGTTTTGGCGACGACATAAGTAAAAGCGATCGAAGTCACCGAAAAAGTCGTCGCGATAATCGCCGCTTCACGCTGGCTATAGTAGCTTTTATCATACTCCTGCATGGTCACGAGTAAACCGATAGAAGCTGCGCCAAACCAAGAGGACATGGCATCTACCGCTGAGCGTCCTGGCAACTTAAACAGCTTGACAAATATTTTGCTCGCCAGTGTGCCCAAAAACTCCATCAAACCAAAATCTGTCAAAAACGGTAACGATAAAATGGCGAAGAAAAACAAAGGAATCAAAATCGGAATCAAATCTTCGAAAATGACGCCGCCTGTATTACGATTAATAATAAATTCAGGGCCGACTTGCAGATAAATCATCCAGACAAACACCATCCCTAACAATCGGGCAGTGAGCCAAAACCAATCAACATCGAAGAGTTTTCTGACCATAGAGTCTTCATGCAGGTTGGGCTTTAACACCTTCACAGCCAAAGCCCCAAGAAAGGAAGTCGTCACGATTGCCATTGCCACATAAACGACAGAACCGCCCAGCAAAGCTTGCAAAGCGTCCGTTAACACACCCAATAAAATCGTAACCTTTCCGTCCCATTGAAACGGAATAATAAATAGTGCAATGCCCAATGCTGAAAACAATAAAAACTTCCACATTGACGCACGCCACTGCTCTCCTTGCGGCGTTTCTGAATCGACAACATCATTTCCTAATATTGGTTGCTGCGACTTATCGAGATAATTCGTCATTTAATTCCTCCTTGATGGGCGACGATCGCCAATTTTTCCATTTTGCTGTCTGACCAATGCCTGGATTTAGCGAATTGGTCGGATCTAGTTTTTTATAAAAAGTATGTAATGCAGGTTTTGCGGTATAGACATGACCCACGTTGTGTTCAGCAGGGTACTCTATACGGCGGCGATCATAAAACGCCAATAGCTCATCCTTGAATTTTTTTGCATCCACTTCAGGGTATAACAGATAATCTTGATGCATGACATGGCAAAAAAAGTGCCCCAAATAAAAGGTTTTACTGACCTGCTTTTGTAAGTTAATAGGTAGCACTTCATCCCAATCTACGGCATTCCTTGGTAAGGCAATGTCGGTAGACAACAGCTCGCCAAACGTTGTATGGTTAAGATTGTGATAACGAAACATGGCAGCGGTTGCCGCACTACGAAACACCAATAATGCTTGGGATTCTGCTGCTGTACAAAGATGCATGACGCCTTGATGCTGCTGCATATGGGACTGTAGAAATGCTTGAGCGGCGGCAATATGACGATTATTAGCGCTATCATTGCTATTATCATCGTTATTGCTATTCGCGACTTTAATGATTAAATGATAACGATAGGAGCACGCCTGCTCAGCCAAAGGGGCTGGTAATGACGGCGGCATGAAAACACCAGTCATTTGTAGCATCCGATCTGGTAGAGTCTGAGGCAGTCGCCATTTATCCAAATAATAACCAATCTTGGCTTGTAACCGATACAGCGCTCCTATCTTACTGGCTGGCAGTTTTCGCATACTCAAGCAAGTATCACGGCCATAGCGCATGGTAATATCGTTGTAACTTTTGTGCATATATTCTGCCAAAATAGGCAGGTTTAGCTCGCTTTTTAACCACTGCTGCCTAAGTGTGGTAAAAGTATTGGCGTCATTGGTCGAGATATAAAACGTTTGTTCTTGCGTCGGTTTGGCAAATGTCGCGACTCGAACCGCAAAGACGATGACTTTGCCTGCTGAACCAGAGGCTTCATATAATCCGTTAGGGTCATTATTAAATCTAGCAGGTGTGTCTGCCTCGCAATCACGCACCTTGTGTTGATAATGGTGATTTGTACAGGACTTACTGTTAGCACTCTCTGGATTTTTATTGAACGTGCCAGTTTGTAAGTTTTCAAGCATCTCTTCTGGATCTACACCTAAATCAATGCCTAAGTGATTGATTAATTCAAACTCACCCATGGCATCACGTTTGGCAAATAGCGACATCTCGGTATACGCCGGACCACGCTGCACCAACATACCGCCAGAGCTGTTGCAAATACCGCCAATCACCGAAGCACCAACACAACTTGAGCCCAGCACTGAATGCGGCTCACGCCCCAAAGGTGCAAGCTCAGACTCAAGCTGCTGAAGGCTAGCTGCTGGCAAAGCAACAAGCTCTGCTGCATCATTGAGCAGATAAATGCCGCCCAATCGTTGCATAGAAATCACAACGACTGCTCGATCGTACTCTCCGTACGGTGTCGAGCCTCCGGTCAACCCTGTGTTAGCAGCCTGAGCAATAATAATCACATCAGCCGCTGCACAGAGATTAATGACGCGCCATAGTGCCATAAGAGAGTCTGGTATCACAACTGCCGCGACAGCATCGGTGATAGAAGCAATCGCCCCTTGTGTATACGACTGCTGCTGGCTGGGTTTGGTCAATACATTGGTCGCGCCAACAATCGCGGATAAATCCGTTAATAAGCTTGCCAGCGAGGTGCTCAAGCGACCAGACGAGCGGTTAGCATGTGGCATCATAGACGTTCTTCCTTGAGCGACCAGCCTTTATTATGCTTAGCGTTGGTATAGTTGGTTCAATATAATTTAGATACAAGGAAGGCGAGTGAAAGTACTACAAATAGTAGAATAAGCGAGCCTGACACCGTATCTGATTTATATAGGATTAACTATATTGTTAGCTAAAGCAGGTAAACGTCATACCCATTTCAATCAAAAAGTTATCGGCTTCATCAACTTCATAGATGATGGGTTGCTTACCTTTGATATCTTCTTTTAGAGCGTCGAGCAATTGCTGTTTGGCTGTGATTCTGCGATAACCTGCGCCAAATCCTGCGGCTAATGGCTCAAAGTTCGGCGTCTTAATATTAACCCCGATTAGTGGCAATCCACCCTCTTCCATATAACGACGAATTTCGCCATAGCCTTGGTTATTCCACAGTAGCACAATCAATGGCAGCTCAAGCTCGGCGGCACAGATGAGTTCTGCGATGGTAAATTGAATACCGCCGTCGCCAATCAAGCTGACCACTGGACTGTTTGAACCAATCATGGCACCAATGGCAGCAGGCAAACCATAACCTAACGTGCCAAACCCTGTTGACGAATTAAACCATCGACGCGCGGCTAACGCCTCAAAACCAAGATTGCCGCTATAGACAGGCTGCGTTGAATCACCAACGAAGATGACGTCTTTCACTTCATCTCGAATCAACTGAAGTAGCGCATTTTGCCCAGCAAAGTCTGGTGTCATTCCTGCTAACAGTGCTTGTTTTGCCTCGTTTACTCGTGATACCGCTTGATGATTTAACGCCTGACCCTCTAAGCGTTTGCAGAGACCACTTACCGCCATTTGCGCATCGGACGATACTGCGATATCTGCTCTAAAAGGACGCTGTAATTGCTGGGCATCGCAATCGATACGAATCAGCGTGCCATTGATTTTGAATTCACCATTAAAGAACACATCATAATCAGTCTCACCCAGCTCAGTACCAATCGCCAATACCCAATCAGCCTCAGCAATAACGGCGCGACCTGCCTCTAATGACTGATTGCTACCCAAACTTAATGGGTGGCTAGGTGGCAGCAAACCTTTGGCATTGATGGTCAAAAACGTCGGTGCATCGATAAGCTCTGCTAGGGTTTGCGCCTCATGATCGACATCGACGCAGCCACCACCATAAAGTATCACTGGATTTTTTGCCGCTTTTAGAGATTCAACGATCAAATCTAATTGGGCAGGATTGGGCAGCGGTCTCATTACTTGAGGTAACGTTAAACCATGTGCATCAGTCGAATTTTTTACAAATTTATTTAAATAAGGAGTTAAATCAGAGGGCTTTGCGACATGACTGGCATCTGCGGTAATCACATCAATGGGCAACTGGATATGCACTGGCCCTGGACGTGCGCCATTAAATAATGCAAATGCTTCAGCGATGACCTTGGGTAACGATTCAGGCTGCCAAATAGTTTTGCTCGTGAGCGCTACCTTACTGACCATGCCTTGCTGATCGTGCAATTCATGCAAGTGCCCTTCACCGCTGCCCGTATCTGCCACTTTATTAACACTAGAAATCACTAGCATCGGAATGGAGTCAGCCAATGCTTGTGCCATAGCCGTCATGATGTTGGTCATACCCGGACCTGTGATGATAAAACACACGCCAACTTTGGCAGAAGCGCGGTAATAGCCATCAGCCATAAACCCAGCGCCTTGCTCGTGACGCGGTGTCACGTGGCGGATGTTGGTGTTTGGCAGACCACGATATAGCTCGACCGTATGCACACCCGGAATACCAAATACGGTCTCTACCCCATAATACTCTAGCCACTGTACGAGCAACTCACCACATGTCAGAGACAGCGTGGCGGGCGCTGAAGAAGATGTTTGAAGCAATTGCGTCATGAGTTAATCATCCTAAAAAATTCAATATCTTATAAAGAAATCGTTAAGTCTAATATACAAACCAACGTCAGCCTATTAACAAAGGATTCATTTGGCAAAAAGATAACGAATGATGATTAATAAATCGCTTTGACTTTATCGTCGTAGCGGACACCCGGCAAGATACACAGCATCTCGAATAGCAAATTTGCCGCTAGTACAGAGGTATTACCAAATGGGTCGTAAGGCGGTGACACTTCTACTAAATCACCACCCACCACATCAAGTCCGCGCATACCGCGAATGATTTCTATCGCTTGCGTTGAGGTCAAGCCACCGATTTCAGCAGTGCCCGTACCCGGTGCAAACGCAGGATCAATACCATCGATATCGAAACTTAAATAGACGGGGCCATCACCGAGCTTTTCGCGTACTTCTGCCATCAATGGTGTCAGAGACTTGTACCAGCATTCCTCAGCAGGGACAACACGAAAGCCTTGCTGGGTTGACCAATCAAACTCTTCGGCGCTATAGCCTGTACCACGTAAGCCAATCTGTACCACACGGTTGCCATCGATTAAGTTTTCTTCAACAGCGCGGCGGAAAGGTGTACCATGAGCGATTTTTTCGCCAAACATCTCATCGTTGATATCTGCATGCGCATCGATATGCACCATGCCGACAGGGCCGTGTTTTTTGGCAAGCGCACGTAAGATAGGCAAGGCAATGGTATGATCGCCGCCCAAAGTCAATGGAATAGCACCATGATTCACGATTTTATCAGTATAGAATTTTTCGATGATATCAATGCTTTTTAGCAAGTTGAAAGTATTGATAGGCACGTCGCCGATATCAGCAACTTGTAAAGACTCAAAAGGCGCTGCACGAGTGGCGACATTATAGGGACGAATCATGCGTGATTCATCACGAATTTGTCGTGGACCCAATCGCGCACCACTACGGTTTGACGCACCGATATCTAACGGCACACCCACAAATGCCACATCTAACCCTTCTGCATCAGCTTGAGTTGGCAAGCGCATCATAGAAGCAAAGCCGCCAAATCTTGGCATATCGTTGCCGCTTAATGGTTGATTGAATTTCATAAATCACATCCTTGTTTCAGTTTGTTTAAAATAGGCAATTTTTTATATGCTTTGACAATACCTAAATATTTGAAGTCAGACCATGGTAAAATTTAGAAGTAAACTTCTGGTTTTTCGTAGTAATTTAGATTTAGCTGTTATTATCAGAAGTTTGATATAAATTTGATGTTAGAAAAGTGATAAATAGAAGATTCATTTTGATAGACAGCATAGCTACTGAGGAATAATGACCGATGCTAGATGAATTGATAAAAATAGACATCAAAACCTTGCGCAGCTTTATGGCGATTGTAGAGTGTCAGGGCGTGACAGCCGCACAGTCTCGCTTAAATGTGACGACCTCTGTCATTAGTGGTCATTTGACCCATTTAGAAGATCGCTTAGGTATGACGCTTTGTCATCGTGGGCGCGCGGGTTTTAAGCTGACAGAAGATGGCGCAGCGGTTTATGAAGCCTGTTTGAGTTTTACTGAAGCGGTTGCCAGTTTTCAGCATCAACTGCACTATATTCGCCAATTGGATTCGGTGCGTGGCGGTCATATCCGACTGTGTCTCATTGACCAGATGCCGACGTTTTTTTATGACGCCTTGCGCCAATGCTTGGCTGCTAGCTATCGTGACAATCCCCTTATCCACTTTTCTATCGATGTGCAAAGCCCTGAAAGCATGCTAGAGAAGCTGCTAAGCAACGAGAGTGATATTGGTGTGGGATATTTTGGCAGTTTTCCACCACTACTCACTTTTCAGCCAGCATTTATTGAAAAGCAGGTGGTCTGCTGTGGACGCGAGCATCGATTGTTTTATGGGTCAGAAGGGTTAACTTTTGAGGATTTGGAACAAAACTATCCATGGATAAAACGAGGCTATATTACCGATTTGAGTATCAATCATGTCCGTCCAAAAACATTGAGTGCCACCACTTATCATATGGAGGCAACTGCGCAGCTCATTTTGGCGGGCCATCATGTTGGTTACTTGCCTAATGATTTAGCCAAGCGTTATGAAGAAATGGGGCTGATGAAAATACTATTGCCCAATGAGGCCAGTTACGAGGTCAAGCATCATTGGGCTTATCGAGAAAACTTACACAAACAAGTCGCCGAGTTTTTAAGTCAAATGACGCGTCTTTTGTGAATAATAACGGCAAATAGCTACGTAGCTACCCTGCTGTTAATCGCTCTAGATGCTTTAAACCAATCGTTCTAAGCTTTCCTTTATCATCCACTTCTTTTATGACCAACGACCATTCGTCATTGATATCGACCGTATCACCCGATACTGGCTTTATCTCTAAGCTATCATTAATATATTCAGCGACCGTTTGATCCCACATGCTTTTGGCGCTGTCCTCAGATTTGGATTTGAGTTTATCGACAAGCGACTCAGACGCCATAATACTGGTAAAAAACGGCAAATCTCCAAGCTTCACACTTGGGGATAGCAGCCAATCGCCATAAAAGTCATCCATGGCTTTATGGTCAAGGGTCGTGTCATTGAAAATCTTAGCAATTTGGGTAGCGTGGTTCCCTGTCATCGCATACCACACCCTATCACCGCATTTGAGCTTGGTGTTGTCATCAACAACGATAATATGCTGCCTGCGTACCAAGGCAAAGACACTGATTTCATCAGGGCTTATGCGCTTAGAGATGGCCATTGGATGACGATCAATCGCAAATGCCCCTGACTTTACTTCAAACTCATATAAAGTAATGCTTGCTTTGTCAGATACCCAAACCTCATGCTCTTCTTCTGGGTCTTTATTACTAGGAATACGCACTTTGAATAAATTTGCCATAAAAGGAATGGTCGTGCCTTGTAAAATCAAAGACAAAACCACCACGCCAAAAGCAATATCAAACAACATAAAAGCGCCATCTATTCCCGCCATCACCGGTAATATGGCAAGCGTAATAGGAACCGCACCGCGCAAGCCAACCCAAGAAATAAAGCCGATTTCTCTGTCTTTAAATTTAAAGGGTTTCACACTGGTATAGACCGCAATAGGACGGGCAATAAAGATCATAAAAGCAGCAATCGCGACGGAGTAATACCAAACATCAATCACATGCGATGGCGTCACCAATAACCCCAATACCACAAACAATACCGCTTGTGACAACCACGCAAAGCTATCCATCACCCGCATCACATGCTCAGTTGAGCGCACTTTATGGTTGCCAATTAGCACACCAGTGAGATAAATTGCCAGAAATCCACTGCCGCCGATGAGATTAGTCGCGGCAAAGACTGCCAATCCCGCAGACATGATCAAAATGGCATACATACCTTCTGCCAAGTGTATTTTTGGTAATAGCCTCGCCAATAAATAACCAAACAGTAAGCCCATGCCCAAACCAAAGCCAAGCTGCTGTAATAACAACCCTAAAAAGCCCAGTACCGTCTGTCCAGCGGGATCAACATTTAAAGCGATTAATCCTGTCACCAGCAAAATAGCCAAAGGGTCGTTCGCACCCGATTCTAGCTCCAGTGTAGCCTGTACACGATCGTTGAGCTTGACGCCGCCATTACGCAGTAGCGAAAACACCGCTGCTGCATCGGTTGAACCAACAATGGCCGCCATCAACAAACCAAGACGCCAATCAACATCGAGTAGCCAAGTGACGAATATACCCAGTATCATTACTGTCGCAAGTACGCCCCAAGTGGCTAAGGTAATAGCAGGCTTAAGACCGACTCGAAATGACTTAAAAGAAGTACGTAGCCCACCATCCAACAAGATACAAGCAAGAGCCGCCTGCCCGACAAAGTTAGCAATACCATATTGGGCGAACTCGATACCTAAAATGCCATCTTCGCCAGCCAACATCCCTACGATCAAAAACAGCAGCAATAGCGGAACGCCTAAGCGCGCCGATAACGTACTTGCCATAATACTGGCGAAAATTAACAATGCCCCTACGAGATAGATGATATTTAAGGTATCCATCTTTTTTTAAGCCCTATTTTTATAAATTGTAATGAATGGAGTTATCGCGATAATTCTAATTTTAGTTTTAGTTTGCTACAGGTCACACCATAAAATCGCTCTTAAGCATAACATCTACGACCGAATCTATAAAAATTATCTGTAGAAATATGTACCGAATTTTATATATACCTTTGATATATTGCCCTTTGACAGAGTTTACGTTTTTTTCTAACCACAACTAAGCCTGAATATACTGCCATGTAAGGACCAAAATCGCTGCGGCTATTGTCCAAGCGACAACGCCGAACAGTAATGCCTTATATAAGCTGACGTAGCCGATGCTAAAAAACACCACAAAGGTATAAATAAGGTGCGGTATGACACCGAGCATACTAAATATTAATGCGACTTTTAAATCAGCGGGGCTACGCTCAGTACCCACAATAAAGTGACTGATTAACGTAAATGTGGGGAACAGTGGCGCGAGTGCTGCCAAATAAAAAAATCTGGTTTGCGCGAATAATTGAATCGCCAATACCATTAGAGCACCAATAAGCATTTTTAACCAAATCACGACGGGGTCATCTCCTATGGAATGATAAGGGCTGGAAATAGCCCAATCCACCATGATACTAGAGTCTGCAAACCGACATAAGAGCCATAGCTGATTAATTAATCTATATGATAAAAAAGTGCAAAAAGCCCCATCTAGCAATGGTGCTAAATGGGGCTATTCATTTTTATGAAACGAGTTTTTTATTACTCACTCAATCATTTTTTGGCTTCAGTGCGGCACTGATATCGGCGAGTAGTGGCGGGATATCATGCTTATCAGCGATGACCTCCAACATAACCAACTTGTCTTTTACAGCCGCTGCTTGCGTAAGAGCTGCTTTTAACTCGCCTGCTGTTTCTGCTTTTAGCAGCAGACTATTATCATCGGTGGCACCAAAAGCTTTTGGCATCATCTGCCAGTTACACTTAGGAATGTCATTATAGCGCTGGTTTTCACCATGAATCGCCCGCTCCACGGTATAGCCATCATTATTAATCAGTACAATCACTGGATTGATATGCTCTTGAATCATCACTGCGATTTCTTGAATGGTCAATAATGCTGAGCCATCACCAATCAATAAGACACTGCGCTTGTTTGGCGATGCAATAGCCGCACCCAAACTTGCCGGTAACGTATAACCAATCGAGCCCCACATTGGTTGTCCATAACAAGTCACGCCTTCTGGTAAACGCACATCACTGATGCCAAAATACGCCGTTCCCTGTTCTGCAAACACCAAATTATTATGGTCTAGATGATCGGCAATGATATGCCATAGATCATCTTGAAGAATAGCCTCATCGTCTTTGCCATGTTGCTCATGCGGCTTGACTTCTTTACAGAACGGCTTTGGCACAATATTAATATCTGAGGTCAAGACTTCATGTAGCGTTTTTAGGGCGTCTTTTAGAGCAATGGGCGCAAAATTTTTGCCAGCAATGCTCGCGCGCTCATAATGCAAATCAACCACCGCATTTTCATCAATATCTTGGCTAAAACCTGCCGTCGTGGTATCGGTATATTGCACACCTATTTTTATTAAGCACTCACAGTTTTCGACTGCATCCTTGACCACGGGACGTGATGCCACGCCAGCATAAGTCCCTGCCCAGCGCTCACTATTTTCGTCAAGCAAAGTTTTGCCCCACGATAACGTCGTATAAGGAATATCTGTATCGGCAATCAATGCCTTAAGCTGATTTTGCAGCCCCAAACGATGCACCATCAAATCTGCCATCAGCGTCGTGGTTTTGTTTGGCAAAAACTCTATGAGCGCTTGTTTAAAATCTGCCAATGCTGCTTGACTGGTGATGTCTTCTTGGCTATCAACAAGCTTTGTAGTCGGCGGATAAATAGGTTGACGAGCAACGTCAGGCGATAGTAACAGATAGCCTGGGCGATGTTTTTTAAGAATTAAGCGAATCACACGGTCGATTTCTGAGGCAGCATTTTCAGGAGTAAGCTGCGCTCGTGCTACCGTGACCGGCTCTACCATTTTAATAAAATGATTGAACACGCCATCACCAAGTGAGTGATGGATGCGGCGCTTCGAATCTTGTAGAGCCGTACTTGGCGCGCCCACGATATGAAGCACTGGTGCATACTCAGCAAAAGAGCCTGCGGTCGCGTTAATCGCTGACAATTCTCCCACCCCAAAGGTCGTCACCATCGCCGCAAAGCCGCGCTCACGTGCATAGCCGTCAGCTGCGTAACCTGCATTTAACTCATTGGTGTTACCCACCCAGCGCAGCTTATCAGAGGCGATAATATTGTCTAAAAACGTTAAGTTGAAATCACCAGGTACGCCAAATATCTCTGATGCGCCTGCTTCTGCAACACGATCAAACAAATAATCAGCGATGGTATATTGTTGACTCATAGTACTTATCCTTAAGTGTTATCTTTATAAATCATGAAAATGATTAATATGGTTAAAGTCATTATAAAACTGTATTCCAGCCTATTTATAGAAAGCAAAGCTTTTGGAATATAGATTACAACAATCTGTTATATCATAGATGAAGGCTAGGATAATATGCCAATTTACTATCTTTTACTTTTTTTCATACTAACTGTTGACACGTTAAAAAAACTGCGTATAATACGCCTTCATCAACTGACGATAGTTAATTGATAATTAGCGGGAATAGCTCAGTGGTAGAGCATAACCTTGCCAAGGTTGGGGTCGAGAGTTCGAATCTCTTTTCCCGCTCCAAATACTTAAAAAGCCTCACTTAATAGTGAGGCTTTTTTTTGTCCGAGTTTTAAGGGCTACAGCGTTTTCCAGTATTAGTTATTCAGTCTAATTGCTAAGTTTATCTAATATATTAAAAGCTCAAAAATCAGCACCGTGACCAAAACGTGACCATTTCGTGCCCACGCTATAAACACTGATTCTATAATTGACCCCAACTTACATTCCTACCCTTATAAAAAACAACGCTAAAAAATATTTTCTTAACGTTGTTTTTTCTTTTCCATTACTTTTGTAGATTGACCTCATAGCGTGACCAAAACGTGACCAAATCATGAAAAAGTAAGTTTTTAAAATAACCCCAACCTTAATTTTAGGCCTTGGAACGTCATATATATAAGGCTCTACCACTTATTCCTCTGCACATCTTTTTCAATTTTGAAGATCCTCAAGACTCTTCATCATCTTTATTATTTGACTTATAAATAAATAAGTCACCCACCTGTACATCTAAAAACTCACATAACTGGTCGATGGTATTGAAGTCAATTCTTGATGACTCTTCATTGTATAGCTTATGAAGTGTTGATTTACTCATACCTGTTGCTCTTACAACATCTGCTACACGCAATTTTTTCTCTGCCAAAATAACAGGAAGTTTAGACACGATCATAAAATTTACCTCTTTTCGGGTAAAAATGCTTTACATTGCGGTAAAAAGGTAATATATTACACAAATCGGTTATTAATTACCTTTAAGCGGGTAAATAATAGCTGATACTTCAAAGATGCATTTTTACAGGCTGATAAAATAATTTTTATTCTATCACTTAATGCAATGACTTAATAACTGAAAAGAGGTAAATATTATGAGTAATACTTATTTAACAACTGATGAGTTAGCCGAACGCATCAAGTACGACGCACGTACTATCCGCAATCAAATGAAAGACACCGTTTTGATTGAAAACATTCACTACATACGCCCTTTTGGTGGTCGTAAGATTTTGTACGTATGGGAGCGTATCGAGGAAGACATGTGCAAGCCGGTTATGAGCGCTATCAATGGTATGGCACTTCAATAAAAAAATAAGGGGATTCACTATGGCTACTATGCGAGGACGGTTTGGCAAGCTGGTCGTTGACTTCCGCTACTTAGGTAAGCGCTGTCGAGAAAAGACCAGTTTAGAAGATAACCCAGCTAATCGTAAAAAATTAGCGCAAGTCATGAAAAAAATGGAAGCAGAAATTACCTTAGGTATTTTCGACTATGCCGCTTACTTTCCAAAGAGTGAACGAGCACAGGAAATGACGGAATTGGCTGATAGAGCGGAAGCTTGTATCAGTCGTAATCCAACCTTTAGGCAGTTTTCAGAGATTTTTTATGAGGAGAGGAAGATTGAATGGCGGCCGAGCTATCGGCAAAAGACACAGATTATTTTGAATAAGTACTTGTTACCTGAGTTTGGGGGTAAAGCGGTACATGCTATAAAAAAACCAGACTTGCTGACCTTCCGTAGCTCTCTCGCCAAAGTTCGTTACGGTAAAGATGGTCAGTCAAGTCTGTCAGTAGCACGAATCAATCAGATTATGATACTACTTCGTATGATACTAGAAGAAGCGTCAGATCGCCATGAGTTTGAGATGCCTTATAAAAATATTAAGAATCTTAAACAAGCTCGTCCGGATGTAAATCCCTTTACGCTGGCTGAGGTATGGCTGATTTTAAAACATGTCCGCGCTGACTATAAGCCCTACTACACCATTCGGTTTTTTACAGGAATGCGTACCAGTGAGATTGATGGGCTTAAGTGGGATTGCATTAACTTTGATCGTCGTGAGATCAGTATCAGAGGGGCATTAGTGAATGGGGAGATGGGTCCGACTAAGACGTTAGGTTCACAACGTGATATTGCGATATCACAGTTGGTCTACGATGCATTATTAGAACAGAAAGCACATACGTACGGTAAGTCAGAGTTCGTATTCTGCAACTCACAGGGCAATCCGATGGAGTACCGTAATGTGAATAGACGGGTATGGAAACCAACCCTTGCCCTACTCGGTCTTAAACACAGGCGTGCGTATCAGACTCGACATACCGCAGCAACGCTTTGGCTCGCTGCTGGTGAGAACCCTGAATGGATAGCACGGCAGATGGGTCACAGTAGTACGGAGATTCTGTTTCGGGTGTACAGCCGCTATGTGCCCGATATTACCCGTCAAGATGGCTCAGCGATGGATAACTTACTACTCGCGAGCAAGGAGAAGTTAACGAGCGTATCGAATAGCTCTAGAGCTGAGACACTAAGCACGAATACACAAACTGACAAGGAGACGTCACCATGAAAATTATTAACTATGAGGAGCTGTTTGGTGAGTTTAAACCTGACGGTGCGATCAGTGCAGATGCAAATCTTATTGCCAATACATTGATGCGTGAATTGTATATTTCATCTGGTCATAATCTAGCACGCTTCTTAGGAGTGAAGCGGTGCTTAGGAGTGAAGCGGTGCTTTGATAACGATATGGCGATGCGTGTATGGGTACAGAAGCGCTTGGATACTCAGGATGGGTACTTTGTGGAAGACATGAGCAGTAAGCTTCAGAGTGAGCTTTATGAGCTATTGCCGTATTCTAGCTATGGCGGCTACTGAGGAAAATATGATGAGTGTAAAACTTCAACCCAATATGACGCAAAGCACATATGATATCAAAATATGTGAAGATTACTGGGCATACGATAATAAAAGTGGCTTTGTTGAGCATTTGAAGGAACTTTGCAAGAAGTATAAAGTTAGCCCTCAAGTACTGTTTGAGACAATCGCTCAGTGTTATGCCTACTTGGACGATGTTGTATGTGAATACTGCGGCTATGCTTGTCCAATTGAAGTACCTGCTGATATTCCTTGTATGCGTGCCAAAAATAGTTGGTTATGCACAATATGTGAGCATGCTTTATGGCGGACAGATCAAGCAAACAAATGAGCATTAATCATCCAAAAACCCAGACAGCTTAAGTTGTCTGGCTTTTTATGTGTAATGTATACGATATGCTCTCTATTTTATTGTGACACTACTTCTTATACAGTAATGTCGTTACTAGTACTATTAGCTTCGAATAAATCAGCCTGATAAAACAAGATAGTATGTTGGCTTGAATAATTATATCTTGCTCTATTTCTGACGTTTTTTAGCTTGTTTTTAGATGACGCCCGAGTTTATCTACATCAGCGGCCATTTTAGGTATTCGATGTTCACCTTCCATTTCACTGACCATCTCTTTCGCCATTGTAATGTTTATACCAATACTGGTGACATATAGAGGGCGCTTACTTATCCCTCGCCAAACGGCATAGTCTTCTGTAATGTCATAAAAATGATTTTTAGCGATACCGATGATTGGCTTTTTATTAGCTAGGTTGTCATACAGATATTTGCCTAATCCTGCTTTGCCTACACTATCCAAAAATACATAGCCGTCTATGATAATCACATCAAAAGGCTCTTTGATTTGGTTGATCAAGGCCAGTAAGCAAGGCATTTCTCGTTTATAGAACTGACCTGGCTCATAAGGCGCAACGTCATTAACTTCTACAATATGCTCGCTTAGAACACGGGATTGCTCAATGCCTTCAAAGCGAATACCTGCAACAGTTGCTGTAATTGCATCGATTTCTTGGCTTTCTTTATAATGTACGTCTAGAATTAGGAAAATCAATTTATTACTACCTCAAAATGTGAATGAGTTGCTCTTAATGCGTTAACTTTATCCATTTCTTTTTGATCAAAAGTATCTTTTCCAGCAAGCTGGCTATTTTTCAATTCTAACCTCTTCAAGTATGGGAGGTTAATTTTATCATTGAAAAAAATTAAGGTATCAAGATGTTCAATATCTAATACCAAGATAGACTCTGTCTCAGCAAGAGATTTATTCAATATCCATTCTCTAACTAATGACTCATTAATATCATCGCTAAGCCAAATTCTGAACCAATTGCTATTCATTTTCAATGTCTTGTAGTTCTCTAGCAATTCAAAATATTTAGGTAGAGAAAAAGGACATTTAAGATAGTTTTTTTCTTGGATTTCATTACCAGCAGCACCAAACCCTGTCACTCTATCGGTTCTAAAGTTATTACTTACGAAAATATGCTTCAGTCTTTTATTACTATCTCTCTCGTCATACTTCCTATAAGAAAAGCTTCCAGAGTCTGTGCTTTCTTCTAAGGAAAAACATTCCGTATATACGTAGCTCCCACTCTCATAATTAGCATAATTTAATTCAAATTCATAAGGGTCTTCTTTATTTTCATACCATAATATTGAATTAAAAGTTTGTCCTTTTTCATCTGTGTATGTTTCACTTTTACATATATAGTCTAATCCAAATAAAACCGATACAACCCTATTAACAATTGCATTTAATGAAGTAAACGATGACTTATTCAATAGACTATCGCAAACAGGT
>NZ_JBJDPI010000015.1:0-60483 GCF_044901245.1 Psychrobacter sp. NPDC064578 | reverse complement strand
ACTCAAATACTCAAATACTCAAATACTCAAATACTCAAATACTCAAATACTCAAATACTCAAATACTCAAATACTCAAATACTCAAATACTCAAATACTCAAAATTATTTTGAGGATCTGTAATAACCTTGTCAAATAAAAATTGTCTGTTATCAAAGTTCCTCTAATATATTCTGTTTAAGTAAGAAAAATATTGATTACGTTTCAAGTTACAGTATTTTAGCCGAATCTTTTATAAACGAATCATTATCGCAACGATGATACTGATACTAGCTTAAGCTTGATTATCAAGGCAGATTTTCTTGCGTATAGCAGGGTTTGTTCTAACTATTCAAACCATCTGCTTCATCTTTAAAGGTTTCTACAACCACAGAGAAAATATCGTCCCAAACCTCATCATTTGCCAAAAACGGATAATCCTTCAATAGCTTATTACTTTTAACACCCTTATTTTGTAGCATGCTACGAATAATTCTATCGGCATAGCTGTTGGGCATCTCAACAATCTCTTTTATCGCCAGTCGTGCATGGTCATGCTTTCTTAGGTACTGTGACTCGTTATGCATCTCTTTTTCAATAACATGAGCAATGAGTCCTGATAAGTACTGAACGTGAGGCGTTAGATCCATAAAGCGCCATGCAGGTTGAATTAGGTGAGTATTTCCAAAATTTAAGTTTGAGCGAATACCATCAGGGTAAGTAATCGCTTGTTTATCAAAGCTGTAATGATCACGGATTTGCTCCATAAGTGGCACGGATACACGGTCTAAAATTTTATCATAGGCATGACGGTCTGAGGGATGCTCAGCGATGGCTTGCGATATAGGTAAGATAATCGGCTCATGAATGATCTGGTCGCGTCTGAGTACATCGTTAATTAGGAAGCGATGTACTCGGCCATTGCCATCCGCTAGCGGATGAATATACACAAAAGCAAAGGAAGCAACCGCACTACGTATCAGTGCCGATTGTCCCTCGGTCTTTTCCATAAATGCCTGTAACCCTTTGAGCTTTTCAGCAATGTCATCAGCAGGTGGCGCAATATAGTGCACAATCTCTTTAAAGCCATTGACCTGAGTATGCGACACAAAAACTGGAGATTGACGGACGCCATACTGCTGGATGACCGTTTTGCTACCAAGTATCTCTTGTTGCAACTCTGCTAGCGACTCAGGATCAAGCGGAATATCGCCCTTGCCGGTACGCCGTGCCATCACATCGGCGAAACGTTCAATACGTTTTAACTCTTTCCCTTCACCTTCTATAGTAAAACTGGCTTTACTCTCTCGTAATGTCATCCATACGGAGGCACGCATCAGTAAGTCTTGCCCAAATTCATCGTTCAGCTTGTCAACCATTGTGGCAATATCGAGTGCAGCGGCTTGCGTAAACAACTCTGTTTTCACCAATTGAGGACAGAAATGACGGGTTCCTGCAAGATTGTCATTGATACGCCAACGAGCATTCTTTATGACATGCGCAGGGCTTGAAGTAACCTGCTTCTTAGCATCTAAAGCGTCCACATAGTTACCGCCTAAATTACTCGGTACTGCTAACTGCTGACCCATGAGCCACTCATACAAGAAAGCCATTCTACGGGCATAGCTGCCTGTCGGCTCAGCGTTTACCCATGCTTGTACGTCATCAGCACCTACCTGCTCAAATAGACGAACCAGTAACTCTAAATTCAGTACTTCATGACGCATGTGAAACTGTAAGTGCGCAATGATAGTGTCCAGTGGACGCGCGGTTTCCTGATAAGCGTTATGAATGACGTCACCGTCTTTATAGGTTTGTCTGCGCCCACCGATACTACTGATGACATATAAAGGGGACACCAGCTCGATGCTGGCATAACGGATAAGCCATGCTGCGCCAATAGGGTCTGAAGTAGGGGTATTCATCATGAGGGGCTCAAGCGATTATAGATAAGCTATTTTGCAGAAAAGCGATTATGAATGCAATATAATGATTATAATGAAGCCTCATTGCATTAAATCGATTTTTATATGACGCTGTGATGTCTTTAGATAAAGATCGAAGGGCGTTTTAAGTGGGCATAATTGAACGAAATTGAATGATGAAAATACACCGTTCTTAACACAGCTACGTAGTAATAGAGTACCTATTTCTGCAAATAAAGCCTTCTTGCCTCGCGTGTAAAGCCTTATATATCAGCTGTTTATGAACAAAAATAAAATAAAATACCTCAGCTATTAGCCCTGCTTTAACACCCGATAAACCGTAGCCACCCCAACACCAACCGCCTTAGCAATCTCCTCTTTTGTCATATTGTTTTGACTGGCTAATTCTTTAATACGATTGTGTTTCGTTGTATTAGGCTTCTTACCAGTGGGCTTATAACCACTGTTCGCCAATCCCTGCTTAATACGCTCTCTACGTTTGTCGTTATCAAGCTTTGCCATTGTGGCTAATAAGTCGATCAACATATCGTTGATCACCCTGAGAATATCCCCGGTCATACCCTCACTGACTGTATGCGTCGTTGGCAGATCAGCCACCACTAATCGTAAGCCCTTGTCTTTGATGCGCTGCTTTAGAATTGCAAAATCATCTTGAGATAATCGGCTTAATCTATCCACGCTTTCAACCAGTAGAATATCGCCTTGCTCAGCGTCCTTTAGCAGCTTGGCTAATAATGGTCTATCGAGCTTTGTACCACTGAAATGCTCGACGTACTCAACATGGTTATCATCATAACTTGTACTGAAAGCCACCAAATCAGCCAATGCTCTGGTAGCGTCTTGATCCTTAGTGCTGGCTCTCACATAAATACGAACAGTCATAACCCACCTCTATTATTTAGACTTAATAATTAGTGCTCATTGATAATAACAAGATATTACTATCATTTAATAATATAAAAAAGTCTAATGATAGATAGATTATCATTTAAAGGTTTTATGTTTTGGGT
Source organism: Psychrobacter sp. NPDC064578 (assembly GCF_044901245.1). Classification (NCBI taxonomy): domain Bacteria; kingdom Pseudomonadati; phylum Pseudomonadota; class Gammaproteobacteria; order Moraxellales; family Moraxellaceae; genus Psychrobacter; species Psychrobacter sp. NPDC064578. The sequence continues at coordinate 57,548 of NZ_JBJDPI010000015.1, read as the reverse complement.
ATAGGCTAATGATAGGAAAAAAGCACAGCAACCAGTCCTATAATTCAAAAGTCTGTTATAGATGACTGCATGTTAACAGTCTGCTTTAAGTAGTCTGTTAATAGGTTTGAAGGGTTAAACAGCTGGTTCCCTTAAGTTATGCTCTAACGAAAGGGTTTGGTTGCGTTATTGGCGTCAGTTTATATGAGTAATATTAACCAAACCTAACGTCTCAATATTGTCAATTGTTTGCTGACTCAGTTCTGGTACGTTTATATATAAGTTTTTTATAGCTCTACTGATTGCAACATACTGAAGTCTATGTTTTTCATTATCTAAGTTTGGAGCAGTTATAAAATCAAGATCACTCTCTTTATCTAAAACAAGTAAAACACTGTCAAATTCAGAACCTTTAGATTTATGTATTGTAATATTACTGCTTGTATCCTCAATAATATTTACACATAAAGAGATGTCTCTATAATTATTGTTGTCATAAAAATCTTTAGGTTTGCCAGGCTTAAATTTGTTAAGATCACCCATACCTAAATCTCCTCTTAATATATTATAGAGAGTCATCAACGGTTGATCGCAGTATTCATCGTATCTATTATTTAATAGAAAAAGTAAATTTAGTGCGCTATTTTTATTATCTTCATCTCTTTTAAAGCATCTCTTAAGCTCTTTTAAAGCCTCTTTGATTTTCTTCTCACGGCATAACTCTACTGCCTTTATACATGGTATTATTAATTTTGGACGATCAGATCTATCTATATTTATCAAGTCATTCAACAAATTATCGTTTAAATCTATACCTTCTATGTCTTTTTTTAGAGCATTAGCCGTTATATTTTTCCAAGACAAGGTTGTTACTTGCTCATTTAAAATATTAGCTTCAACCTCTTTGAAAACACTTAATCTATCACCAATGTAAATAACAGGCTTATTCCCAATAAAACCACTTCTATTTTCTTGTTTGAAATCAGCTCTGATATAGTTCAATAAGTCAACAATTTCTTTCGTACTTCTCATATTACAACTTATCCTGTAACTCTTCATGCCTTCTAATTCAAATTCCTCAAATTGAGTTGGCTCTGCCCCTTGGAAGCTGAATATGGACTGTGCCTTATCTCCAATGATTCCCACTATAGTATCTTGCTCTCCGATCATACGAAGTAATTTAACTTGAATAGGATTACTATCTTGAAACTCATCTACAAAGAAATAAGGAAACTTAGCTCTTAATATACTCAAGACAAAAGGATAATTTTTAATGATTTCAAAGCTAAAAAATAGGATATCGTCATGGCTTAATATGCCTTGATTCCAATACATTTCCTTAAAATTTTTTAAGTCTACTTCTAAAAGTTCTAAGCATTTTTTGGCTAGAGGTCTTCCATTCACGTAAGACTGTTTTCTGTCAGCTGTTATATATAAATTATCGTTAGTGTCAAATTTATAACTGACAGAAGATAGCCAGTTATGCACTTTAGATGATCCGTCAGGATTCTTTGTTAGTTGATCAAGAGAGTAAGGGTGTTTAAAGTAGTCTTTCTTAGAGTGTTCTTTTAACCATTTTATAGTTGCCCCTTTACTTATTTGAACGTCGTCATGACCATCTAATCTTGAAATGTTAAAGTTATATTCATTCGCGATAAAATGTATATATGGCTTTATAATATGCTTATATAAGAAGCTATGAATTGTTGAAATCTCAACTTGATTAGTTGATACGCCTAATCGGTTTCGAATTATCTCTACAGCTGTGTTTGTGTAAGTAATACAAGCTACTTCTCTACTTTTATCTAAACGCTTAGAGGTATGTAAAACCTCTTTAATATGATTGACAAGCCAATGTGTTTTACCAGCACCAGGCCCTGCCGATACTTTGAAGTGATGCTCAATATCGTCAAGTTTATCGCCTGAAGTAATGTGATTTATCTCTACTGACATATCCACTTTAAGGCCTCCTGGATATATACTGGCACTGTAAAGACTTCATTCATACTATCATGGTTTAAGTTTTCTTCTAGAGCATAAGCTAGTTCTAGTGCGTTTTCTCCCTTACCAATAGAGTTTAGATATCTTGAGGCTATAACTGCTTTTATTTTATCATCTTCTTCCCAACTACTACCTAGATCTCTAATACCATCTCTAATTTTATTAGATTCAGCACTTGTTCCTATTAATTCCAAATAGCTTTCTAAAGAGCTGCTATCATCTAGATTCATCATTTCCTTTATTTTACTTTGATTGGACATACTTTCTGTCACTAAAATTTCGCATTTAGGGTTGTATAATACTAAGTCGTACTCAAAAGTCTTGCCTCTGTTTTCATCTTGGCTAAAAAACTTGATATTTTTATGTTCACCATATATTTCAAATAAATCAGAGGCATGATTCTTATAATCATTATTGTTTTTTTTATATTCAAAAGGGTAGCATGCTACGTAGTTATTACCACTTTTCTTAACAGGGTCTCTATCTGTAATACACGCAACTTTTTTTAAAATTGCATAATTGCTATTTTTTTGTTCATCAAATAATTTTAGAAAATGTTTAAAATATCTTCCACCTATGTTAATAACAGCTACATGGTTATCTTCTAGGGATAATCCTAGATATTTCGCTAACACACTCATGAGTAATTGTTCAGCAATACCCTCTACAAAAATAATTTTCTCTGCAAACAACATATTTGATTTAGTAGCATCTAAAAATCTTTTTACATATTTTTTGGATTTTAAGTCGTCATCACTTTCATTAAATAGTCTTCCGAGGTAGCCAACTCTTGTACTTCCTTCAGTATCATGATGTAAACATATTATTTCTTCCAACTCAGTTGCTGATGTCACATGTGTTGAATGAGAAGTAATAAAAATCTGTCTAACTGTGTCATCACCGATATTCCCTCTGAGAAACTTCAAAAACTTATCCTGCATGGAAGGATGAAGATGAGCCTCAGGCTCTTCAATAACAAGCATAGGAAATACCTTAGAGTTACTTCCAAGAAAATCTTCATCAGCATCTGCTTGCATTTTGGCTAGTAAAATAGAGATATAGATAAGATTGTTATACCCCAACCCATTATGAGAAGCAGGAATTTTGAATCCGGTCTTTTCTTCGACAATCAACTTTAAGAAACCTAACATCTCAATATCTGAGGTTTCACCTTCAAAGCTGGGTTTAGACTTCAAAGATGCTCCAGTATCATTTGCATATGATAAGATTTTGTCTTTACCGATTCTCATTCGCCTATCTAATACTTCAATTAATTCTGATGCCTGCTTGGAGAAATCTTCTGATTCTTTTTTTAGTCTTTTGTTTCTTTCTTCATCGGTATCCTCTAACTTTTTAATATCGTAATCTAGAAAAAAGTGTAATACTTCTTTCAACATAACATTACGTCCTGAAATAAGATCTCTTTCTACATCTCTAATAGCATCAACGAACTGAAAGTCAAATTTCTGTAATGACTCACCGTCAGCTTGAGATTTATTTTTTACTTCACCACCCCAAATTTTATATGTATAAAATCTGAGGAAATCGTTATTAATAATTTTAAATATTTCGCTTTTTATTTTTCTTATAGGGTTATTTGATATTTTACTTATCAAGAGAGTATAATTCGTAGTATATGGTGCGCAAAAAGTACATTGATATTGAAGTAGTAGTTGGTTTATTTTTTCTAAATATTCTTTCTCGTATTTCTCAGGCAAAAAGAATTGGTAGGTCAACTTTGCCTCATATTTCCTATTAAGAACTGTTAGCCATTCACTTACAGTAACTAAGTCGTCTTCTGTAGAAGTCGTACCCTTCGCTATAGTAATTGTAATTGATACCTTTGGAGAGTATCTTGTTAAGTCATCTAAAGTACTATTCATATTAAAGTCATTAATATAGTCAGTCTTCTATAAATAAGATACAATGTTTTTAAAATAAGTGATACGGCAGAAGAATACATGACCTATTCAGCAGACTTTCGAGCGCAAGTTATCAAAAGTGTTAAAGAACAAGGCATGAGTATTCGTCAAGCTTGTACTTTCTATAACATTAGCAAAACCGCATTACAGCGTTGGCTAAAAAACCCAAATATCAAGCAAAATAGGGATAAGCCACCAAGTAAAATACCGAATGAAGCTCTTCTCAAAGACGTTGCTCAATATCCAGACGATTACATGTACGAGCGAGCACAGCGTCTAGGATGCAGCAAATCGGGTATTGAGATTGCCCTAAAGCGCCTCGGTATTAGTCAAAAAAAAGAGCTTAGAACACCCAAAATCGTGTCTGATAAAAAGAGCGAAATATCAGGCTAAGCTTGATAGCTTCAAACAGCAAGGCTATCCTATTGTGTATATGGACGAAAGTGGTTTTGAGGCTGAAACGATTCGTCCTTATGGCTATTCACCGATCGGCAAACCCTGCATTGATCGCTACAACTGGCAAGCAAAAAAGCGAACAAACGTCATTGGTGCTCTCTATGAAAAGGTGCTGTTTGCGCTTGATTACTTTGAGACAAACATTAATGGTCACGTATTTTACGACTGGTGCAAGTTCACGCTTATCCCAAGCCTTAAAACAAAGTGCGTGATTATTATGGATAATGCCCGCTTTCATAAAAGTAAACGTATTCAAAAACTACTCAATAGGCATGGCCATCGTATTCTTTGGTTACCACCCTACAGTCCTGATTTAAATCCCATTGAAAAGAAGTGGGCACAAGCTAAGTCTCTACGACAAGGATGGATGGAAAATAATCTACTTAAACTGTTTCATAATATGAGCTGTATCTCTTTTATTATAGACTGACTATACTTAGTCTTCTGTTGACAGCGGGATTTAAAACTAATGCTAATGCTTTAATTAAATTTGATTTGCCAGCGTTGTTATGACCAATAATAACGTTAATACCATCATTAAACTCAACTTCATTGCATCTAAAATTTCTAAAGTTTTCTATTTCTATTTTTGATATATACATATGCTTCAAATCCTGGTGTTAGACCTCGCAACTTCTTCAATGGAAGTCTATGAACTGGTACTTTCGCAACAGGTCTATTGAGTTAATTATAAGTTCAGAAGGTAGAGTGCTAACTACATAGCAGTATTTAAAATGACCCCTGCCGTCAAATCCGTACAACTAAACTTGGGAGATTTTAATTACGCAGCCTGACGATAATAGTCAAACCACACCTGTCTTGGCGTTTTATAGCCCAAGCCCTTTTGAATTCTAGTTTGGTTGTACTCAAGCTCAATATATTTAGTAATATCGTTGATGGCTTCGAATCTTGTTTTATAGTCTTAGTGATACACCAGCTCATTCTTTAATATGCCCCAGAAGCTCTCTATGGGCGCGTTATCAAAGCAGTTGCCTTTACCACTCATCGAGCCTGTAAATTGGTGGCACTTAATGATCTTATGATACTCATTGCTACAATACTGACTGCCTCTGTCAGAATGTAAAATCAACCCTTGGCTAGGTCGCTTGTTTTTGATTGCCATATTAAGTGCACGGCATACCAAATCAGCGGTCATGCGCTTATTGATGACATAGCCGACGAGCTCTTTAGTATATAGGTCTTTAACACCTGCTAAGTATAGCCAACCTTCATTTGTCCAAATATAAGTGATGTCACTGACCCAATCCTCATTAGGACGATTGGCATTAAATTTCTGTTCTAGACGGTTTGGATAGACCAGCTTGTTGTGATTAGAGTTGGTGGTGACTTTAAAGCGCTTGTGACGACGGCATTTAATGCCGCATTCTTCCTTTATACGTCTAACCATATATTTACTTATGGCATATCCTTGCCCTGTAAGGTAAGCATACAGTCGCTCATAGCCATAGCGCTGCTTAGTCTCATCATGAGCCACTCTGACTAGCAACTCACACTGATTGCGATGGATCTGCTGATTACTGATGCCACGATTTATCCAGTTGTAATAGCTTGATGGCTTAACATCTAATACGTGACACATGCAGGTGATGCTAAATATTTTCTGGTTATCCTTGATAAAGACGTACTTCATCAACTGTGCTTCGCGAAGTACGCCGTCGCCTTTTTTAAAATGTCTCGCTCCTCCTGAGCAACCTTGAGATCACGTTTAAGACGTTTATTCTCCTATAATGGCCATGAGTTCAGGATCATATTGCTTAGTGCCGACAAGCTTGCCTTCATTCGCTTTATTCTGCCAGTTAGATAAGGTCTGCATGGCTATACCTAGCTGCTTTGCAGTCGCTGAAACATTGCCATTATTATCTGCTATCTTTTTGACGGCTTCAGCTTTAAAAGCTGCACTGTAGGTTCTGACTTTCTTAGTCATGATAAACTCCTGTTAATACACTTAGTTTACCAAGTTTGGTTCTATAGTTTCTTCAGCATAGCTCACCTAAGCAACAGTGTTTATTTTGCCAGTGCTATTTTCTTCGTACCTTGCTTCCGCGTCTGACTTAAGAAAACAAGCATACGATGATACTGAAGCGATTCACAGCATTCAATAACATGTATAGTTTTTTGAGTTTTTTATACATATCCTTTTTATAAGCATAAAAAATCCGATTTTTTATGCTTATCGTTCGACCAACTTTTCCTCAATCATCTCAGTCAACAGCTCAGTAACCGTTTTGCGGTTATCTAGTGCATACTTTTTAAATTCAATGTACTTATCTTCATCAATATTGAAGTTTACTCTCGTTGTCTTTTTTGATGGGTCTATCACATCAGACAGCTTGAGCTCATTAATATTTTCCTTACTTGGTCTACCAGCTTTCATATTCACACCTCACTATTCTTGAAAAAATGTTTTAACTTCGTTTACTAGGGCTGTCATCTCTTGTACTGCATTGCTGTTAGCTGATTCAGTATCAAAAACCGTTTTACCTAATGAGGCGCTATTTGGATAACTTACACGTTGCATAATTCTACTATCTAACACAGGTAGACCGTACTCTAGTAAAACTGAAGCCACCTCTTTACCAATATTAGTATTCTGAATGGCCCGAGACACTACAAACGCTGCCTTTAGTTTGCCATCCATCATCTCTATACGCTGCTGCACCAAGTCAACCAAATCACTGGTCGCCCATATGTCGTAGGGGCTAGGCTGAACCGGTATCAAGATGAAGTCAGCAGCTTTAATAGCTGAAATGGCCAGACTGGTCGCTTGGGGTGACCCATCGATCACCACGTACTCTTTATCAGACACATATTTTAAATCTTTATCCAGCGTCGGCCGATCAAGTCCAATCACTGGAACCGGATTGTCTTCATCAACTGCTCTCCAGTCACGCGCACTACCTTGTTGGTCACTATCTACCAGCAGCACACTATGACCTTTTAGCTGTAGTCCTCGTGCCAAATGCGTTGCAATGGTAGTCTTACCGCTGCCGCCCTTTTGATTCAATACCGCAATTACTTTCATAAATACAGGTCCCTGTAGTATGTATTGAGTATATAAGTATATAAGTATATAAGTATATAAGTATATAAGTATATAAGTATATAAGTATAACTAAAAATGTACGTCACATCCTTACTAATAGCAATATCTCATAGTAAAAATAGCATCGTCTTTTCTAACGAGCGTATATCCATCATGATGGACGTTCTGTATCAAAGACAGCATAATAAACTGCCTGCTACTAGATAAATTGTCGCTATTAGATATCAATTTGAACTACTAAAAGCAATACTTTAGCCGCTCATATTCGTTATAATCCGCTCACCAATCAAAAACCACTAATATGAATGAGGGAACCACTATGGTGAAGTGTCACTTATCGACCATCATGGGTGAAAGACGCCTTAAAATTGCCGATATCTCAAGAGATACTGGCATCAATCGTGGCACCATTACTCGCATGTATCATGAAGAAGCCAACCGCGTTGATCTAGATGTCATCGAGTCTTTATGTACTTATCTTAGAATCAATGTTGGTGATTTATACGAAATCATAAATGAGGACAGCAGTGAGTCACCAGCATAAATAACGTTATCATGAGCTATGATTGTCTTTAAACGAATAAAAAGACCTACAGAAGGTTATTTTCTCTTGCAATAGATTAAAATATAGGTATAATTTGACCTGTAGTAAGTCATTTTATCTATTATATGTATATAATAATCTATAGGAGAATACCAATGAGTAACAATCTATCTCGGCTCAATAGCTGCACATGGTTTAGTGAACAGACTAAAACGTTAGCCTCTCAGCTGTTATTAAACTTACAAATACAGCAAGGCGTACGGCTGGCAACCTTACTTGGTGTTGACCCCATTCTTTATAATGATGAAGCGGTCTATGTATGGGTGCAACGACAGCTAGATGACGGTCTTATCGTTGATGATTATACGTTAAGCACTCTTGAAACTGCTTTTATAGAGTTGGTCACAGCTCACACTGACCAAGCAGCGTAATGGCTTTAGCTTATATTTACAGACTTCTTGTTTAACAAGAAACAATAACCCTTAAAGCCAGATAAAGTGTCATTATCTGGCTTTTTAATATAGACAAAGATAACGACAGTCAAACAAGCCTTTTTTCAGTCTTATATATTCCAGAAGACACATTTTTAGGCAATATGGCTCACTATTACCATACGGCTTTACTCAGTCGGCTCTGCACGCGGCATCCCAGCTATTTTATAATAAACAAAGCCTCTCTCATCTCTCAAAACACTCTTACTGTCTGCTCTAACGCACCAGCTGATTGCATCAGGCTGCGCTTCATCAACATCACAAGCCAAAATAATCTGCTGACTTTGAGCGTTATCAAATGCCTGCTTCCACCCCGTTTCAAGCTCATCGATGCCGCGCTGTAGCTCTGCTTGCTGGTATCTCATCTCTGCAATCTCATCAAAGCTTGGCACATACCAAAATACCAGGGCCACCAAACTTATTATCACAGCCATCGTACCCGCTGCGACAGCGACTGCAATCCTTTTAATACTCATAGTCTCAATGGACTTATGAATTTTGTCCAAGTCTTTACTAGCTCTACCCTCGACCTGCTCAATCCGCGTTTTGGTGGTGGTCTCAAAGGTCTCAATATCTTCAATAATCTGCTTATGACCAGCTTGGTACTGATTGGTGAATAGGGCTAGATTGTCAGCGCTTGCGCTAAGTTTATCAGCAACTCCTTGCATGGTACTCACTTGTACCTCTATGCTGTCGTTTTTAGCAGTGACCACCGACTGTACAGCCGTATCAATCTGCTGTTTCATATCGGTGATAATGCCCGCTATTTTGTTGTCATAACGACTTGGCATCTCATTGTCAGTGAAAGCAGTCACTGCCGCTTGTAGCTGCTTTAACACGAGTTCTTGATACTGACTCAATGCCTGCGAAGTCGTGCTTGCGCTACCACCTAATTCTTCAATGGCAGAAGACACCTCACTCACCTTGCTATCAATACCGCTAAGCGAACGCTCAAGCCGCCTCGCTACCGCATCATCGGCTCGCTTAATCAGCTCACGCAAGGCCCCAATGACCGGAGTCAATGAAGTCACTAGGTTAACAAGTTGATCGTGTATGTCTTGCTCAGTGCGGTCATTTTTATTCATAGTAAGTACTCATTATTATAATCATCACAACTAAAATGGGCGTGGTGACGAGTAATGGCGCGCTTTTTCTTGAATAGCCTTGTCTATATCCAGCACTTGTGCGGCCAAGATTTGCGCTAAATTTTGCGTGCCCACGCGGATGTCAGGAACCTGCTCAAAACGCTCATTAAGCGCGTTTATAGTATCAATTTTATGACGGTCGCTAGGAAGCGTGCCGAGCGCTTGTAATAGTGTCTGTACCGACGTATCTCTGTCTATCATCACCCGTTTTGCATCCGTGTCTCGCAAACGCTTTTGCAACGCGGTGACATTATCAGTATGCTGAAGCGTTTTTAAGACGAGGGCCTCAGCAGCTAACTTTTCAGCCGCCTCTATCACAGTGGCAGTAGTATCAATCGCTTTAAAGTCGATCTTATCAATACGGTCTTTAACCCGTACCAGCATATTATCAAACCTGCTCTGATACGCCTTGACTTCTGCCTGTCGGGTACGCGCAAGGGCAGTAGCATCTTGCTCTTTTTGTTGTTTTTCTTGCCGCCGCCGATGTGCTTCCTCTCGCTCACGCCTGGCTTTGTTCTCAGTTTCGGCTTGCTCATGCGCTTTGTTGAGCTGGTATTGGAGCGCCATGGTACGAGTACGCCAGTCATCAAGCCGATCTGCGTTCAATTGAGTGGTCTTGGTACGGGTAATCTCATCGTATAAGTTATCATCTTGCACAATCACCGCTTCACTTTGATCAAGAAGGGCAATACGCTGCTCATAAAACGGCGATAGGCGCTGATAGGTTTTTTGACTAGTATTGATTTGCAGCTTTAATTGTTTGATGTCTTCATTATTGGCGGTTTTAAATGTCTTTACATCAGATACAAGCATCTTCAAACGTGCCTCAGCGGTATCATCTATCTCTACCGCTTTAAGAGCACGCAGCGCCTCACGCTCTTGCTCAAGCGCTTTAAAACGCTCAACATCAAGATCTGCCATTGCCGCGAACTTATGATAGGTGTCAAGATTACTCGTTACCTCGATCGTCTGCAAATCCTCAAACGCCTCCCGCCAGTGCCGCTGCAGCTCAGTTTTTTCAACATCAATCTCATCAAGCACTTTAAAATCAGTAGCCAGCTTATTGAGCGTTGCGGCAAAAGGTTTTAAAGTGGCCTTTAGCGCCTTATGATCATCAATAACTCGATTGTTAAGGGGAATAAGCTTTTTTAAAACTGCTTTATTGTTCAGCACCGTTTTATCAATCTGTGACAGCTGCTCTTCAAGGCGGCTAACAGCGCGGCCTGTTTGTAGGGTGTCATCTTGTCTAAATTGATCAACCAACACTAAAGCCGTCTTTAGTGCCTCACTTTGCTCTTTCGTATGTATTTTCCGGGCAAGCTCAATCATTTTTTGGCGGGGCTCGCTAAAATCCTGTCCCACCTCCTCGGTGAACCGCTGGGTACTCTTAATGTTTTTATCAATGGTAATAATCTGTTTAGACTGGTGCGCTAACTCTTCATGCAGCGCATCAATGGTTGAAAATAAGGCGCTGCGTACCATCTTTTTTTGACTCACAAAGTTGGCTGAGATTGCTAAAAGCTCATCAAGTGCGTGATCATTGGCCGCATCACTATGCGTCTGACTCTTATTTTTAGGAATAGCGGGTTCAAGTTCAGCGGCAGGATCTACAAAGCGGATATTACTGAGCTCAATTCGCGCAAAGGGTTTACGCTTTTTATAATGTATTGTGACGCCGTTAACCTCTTGTTCATTGCTTTCTAGGTCAATACGTCCCTTGTCGTCATACTCAATTACCAGACCATTTTTTTCAATGTAAGCATTGATCTCATCAATCGTCTCGTTGTACTCATGAATCACTGAACGATTGCCTTTGAGAATATCCTTATATAGTGACTTACCCAGTTTCATTTTTGGTAAACGACTGATGCCCAGCTCACGGTAGGATTTCTCACTAATGGTTTTATTCTCAGGCAGTAGCTCATTGGCCATATCCGCCCAAAGGGTGCGTTGATATTTAAGTTCATCGCCGCGCCCGTTTAACCCCTTAGATAACCGCTCCTCCGTTGACCACTGCAACCAATTCTTGCGTGCTGATAAAGCATAACCCTTAACATCCGCTACTATCTCACGGCTTGAGAGTAAAATATGGGCATGAAAGTTACGACTGGTCAGCTCAACCACTTCAACCTCCCCCACATGTTTCTCGTGACTGTGGGGCCGATGAATGGCCACATCGACAAGCACGTTATAGCGATCAGATAAGGTTTGAGCGTAGCACTCGGCCAGAACTATACGCTGATCAGCGGTGATTCCATCAGGAAACATCACATCAATCTCAGTACCCAATTGCGCGTTTTTACGAGTCTCAATGCGTTCGATATCATTCCAAAAACCCTCACGTGTCACTGCTAGATCCCCAGCAAGAGTTGGCGTTAACAACGCCGTATGCACCACATTTTTCTCAATAACTTGCGTGTATTTAGTGCCATCACTGTCCACTAAGTTTAAGATTTTGTCTTTAGCTTTACTGGTATAATCGTGGACGACTCCTGACTGCTCATCAACCAGTTTTGAGCCAGAATTATAAGCCGACTTTGCCACCACACTATGATTTTTCGCCTTACTAACGGCGCTAACCGACAGATGAAACCCTTTATTATTCATAGCAAAAAAACCCAATATTGAGAGATGATTTTTTGGGGGTTGTAGGGGGTTCGCCCCCTGCCGAACGACGGAGTTTATGTAAAAAAATAGCGCCCCTTGTGGGCCTTTTTTACATAAACTCCTAAGTTCGCTCTTAACAGAGGGTTAAAATACTACTGCGCCCACGAAACAATGTGGTCTTGTGTATTTTACTACCTTGCATCCCTATGTGTACACTGCTAGGATCAACTCTATCATAGTTGACTAGAAAAGGATGAGATAATGTCAGTAATATCAGATGATCTATTCGCAGATAAGATAAAGCAGTTACAGGCTATTAAAAAAGAAATCAATCAGGACAGACTTGAGGCACATCAGGTGTTGGGGGAATGGTTAGCCAACGCATTAGACGATGATGACAATCATGAACTACAAGCTATATTTTTAGACGCCCATGATAATGAAAGGTACGTTCGTTTAAAAAAGCACCGTGAGTTTTTAAAATCAATCGCTCATAAGATGCAAAGTGAGGCTAAGGAAACACCAAGCAGCTTTACACCACCTAAAAGCAGTCAGGACAGTGACCACGGTTCATTGCTTGATGCTTACTCATCAGCACAGTAGCTGCTAGAAATCGCCTAATTGAAGGTACAGCTGGATCGTCTACTAATTAGCGAAAGGTTAGGAAACGGTTATCGGCTGTTTTAAGCGTTTTAGAATAGCTTTAGCTACCATCGTATCGGACAGAGCGTAAAACGTATATAAGAGTGGTTTCTAGGCTTTTTAGCAACGGTTTGATAAGTGTTTACAGATGTGTCGATAATGGCTACTGAAAATGAAGACAAACTATCTACAAAAAATGAGACTGATATTGAGAATGTGAAAACAGGGTTGTCCAGAATGACAGACGAAGATATTCAAAATATCTTTGACCATGCTTTTGAAGATCTTCAAAGATCTAAGCTTGATCCGAACCATGCGAACGTGGAATAACATTAAGTAAATGGAGAATTGCATTCTGAGCTACTGATCAGTTTTACAAGTGATTGGTCGATCAAATTATCATCTTAAATCCGTCGGTTTTTTGGTTTTTTCCTTATTATTTAAAATAAAAATATATTTTTTACTTTTAAAAACTTTTAAAGACTTTTAGACAGTCTGTAAGCTTTGCTATTAAAGGGTTACGCACTCTATTATGCTACTTTTATCCCGCATTATGCTACTTTTATCCCGCATTATGCTACTTTTATCCCGTTTAAATGCTACTTTTATCCCGCATTATGCTAGTATCTTAAAGTAACTAGCATAATGAGGTTGTCATAATGAATGATGTCGAGCTATACGAAAAAAAATATCCTGAAAAATGGATTGTTATGCAGAATAAAATTACTCAAGCTTTTAGAGAGATGTCTATTGATGAGAAGCGCATCATTATTCTAGCGAGCCCATTGGTTAGGGTTAATAATGCTACTGAAAAAACACCGATAGAGGTTGCGTCTTCTGAATTTGCTAAGCTTAGCGGAATAGATAGAAACTCGGCTTATAAGCAAATGAAATCAGCTAGCAAAAAATTAATGAAGCGTACATTCATTTATGAGGATAAGGATGGTGATGATACAGAGGTTCAATGGCTAATCAGGTCGAAATATGCAGATGGCTATATATCGATGCATTTTACAGATGAGGTAATATACTTACTTCAGGTTTTTGATAAGCTCAACCCTTACACTAAATATTTAAAAGAAGATATCTTAAACCTCAAATTGACTTACTCGTTAGACCTTTACCATCTAGCAAAAAAGTCTGAGGGGAAGGGTGGTTTTTCTATGACTTTAGATCAATATAGGCAAGAACTTGGCACGCCTAAGTCGTATGAGCGCATCAACAATTTGAAAGAGAATGCAGTTGATGGGCCCATAAAAGAAATTAATCAGAAAACCGACATCAAAATCACCTATGAAAACATCAAACGTGGACGCACAGTTACAGGTTTGACATTCACCGTCAAGGCCAAGCCAACTAAGAAAAAAGGACAGGAGGGCCTAAATCAGAATAATGAGGATAGAGATATCCCACCTCTAACCGTTAAGCAAATTGATCGTTTTGCCCCTTTGTTGGCTAACTACTCACCGTTTGGTAGTTACGCACCATCAGGTAAAAGCACTCAAGAAGTTATTAGTTGGTTACACACTCAATTAAGAGATGAGGCTTTTTTAAAGACCCACAAAAAGCACTTACTGGCGATAGGCTATACGTTCCCTAAGCAGAAATCATAGCAAAGAAAAAAAGAGTAATTGAGCTAGCGTAGCCTATACAAATGGCTTATATTATATGTACATAAATAAGCCAAAAGTGATGTTATGACGACAACTAATTATAATATTAGGCTCGATCAAGAGCTAAAAGAAAATGCTTTTTCGGTATTTGAAAGCTATGGATTAACACCGTCTCAAGCGATCAAATTATTTTTGACCCAAGTGGCGCAAACCAATAAAGTGCCACTATCTTTTGAGTATCAGAAAGTAGCAGCTGTCAGTCAAGATGAATTGCCAATCTATAAAGAGCATACTGATTGAGAGAAAAGATGAGTATTAGATTTGAATGGGATGAACAAAAAAACATCACCAATCAGTGCAAACACCGTTTATCATTTGAGGCAGCTACCCGGGTTTTTTAGATCCTTTATGCCTGCGTCAGCAAGACAGGTATGAAAATGGTGAGGAGCGGTGGCAGGCGCTGGGTACAATAGACGGCACAGCAGTCTTATTAGTAGCCCATACGCAGACAGACATAGATGGTGGCGAGGTTATACGCATTATCTCGGCTAGGCGTGCCACAAAGAGTGAGAGGAGGCAATATGAACAAGGTTAGCTATCAAATAGACGATTTACCACCACTAACGGCAAAGCAACAAGCGGACTTAGAATATTTAGCAACGCTTAGTGATGACAATATTGATTTATCAGATATTCCAGAAGTTACGGATTGGTCAAACGCTATCCGTGGCAGTATTAAGCCGCAAGCGTTCTCTGCTGAAGCGAGCGTCATCAACCCAAGTATCATTGCCAAGTTTAAGGATAGAGCCAAGCAAACAGGTGGTGACTATCAAGAAATGATCAATAATGCGCTAGAAGAATACTTAGCGGATCACTAACTATAATTTAATGACCGTGACCTCAAGATCACTTGAGGTTTTTTTATATTTTGTATTGTAGTATATTGTAAATTGTATTATACTACATACATAATATACAACAATTACATATTTATTCATACAAAATTAAGGACGATGATGATGGCCATCACTATTCAGCAAATTCATGCTACTGCCGACCAATTGCAAGAACAAGGAATTAAGCCAACATTAGCTGAGGTGCGTAAGGCTTTGGGCGGTGGTTCATTCACAACCATCAGTGAGGCGATGAAGTCTTGGCGTCAGGATAACCAAGAAGAAGAGCAGCTCAGACAGGTTGAGCTACCAAGTGGTATCACTGAGCGCTTACAAGCGCTTGGTGCGGATATGTGGCAGACGGCCATTGATATCGCTAATGATCGCTTGGTGAAAGAGCGTGAGGCACTAGAGAGTATTAAGGCCAAGGCACAAGCTGAAACAGATGAGGCGCAAGAGGCGGTTAAAACGCTAGAGAGTGAACAAGCCGATTTGTTGGTACAGCTCGATGAAGTCACAGCAACGGCAGAGGCAGCAGCAATCAGTACAGCTCAAATGACTGCTGAGCGTGATACGCTGTTACAGACGCTCAGTGATACTCAGCACGCGCTTGAGCTTGAGCAAGCTAAAACAGATGCAGCCCAAGTGCAACTTGCAGAGCTACACAGCAGCTTTGACCAGCAAGCAAAAGAGCTTAACGTCAACTTATCAAAAGTGGCCACGCTTGAAGCCACTGCTCATAGCGATAAAGCAGAAATTTCACGTCTGCAAATAGAACTGACCGCGACTAAGGATGAGCTAAAGAAAGTCACTACTGAACGCAATGAGATAGCGACTGACACAGCAGAGGTTAAAGGGGAGTTAAAGGCCATAATCGCTGAGCGTAACAAACTATCAGGACTCAACGATCAGTTGACTCAAACACAGGCTAAGCTTGAAGCTGAGCATAGCGTATTGAATAAACAATATAGCGAGCTATCAAGCCGTCATTTATCAAAGCAGGAACAAGCGACTCTGTTACAAGATCAACTTAAGAAAGCACAAGATGCTCTAATACTTATTCAAAACAAAGATAATACTTTGGATGCTGACTAAATAAAAGTATTCGAGGTTTCAGTTTAATTAGGATTTCAAGATAAAGAACAGTTATAAGTTTGGGAGGTAGTTTACCCAAGGCATAGATCTCGTTCTATTCACACTAAGCTTATGAATCAACCATGACAATATCGACTCACTGAATAAGTGACTGCTGTATAATAACTATTCTAAATTTTTCTCTGGACTCTTATAGTATATAGCCGAGTGGGCTATATACTACTTAAATTAGCCTAAGTGAATTTATGCTGATTTTGGAGCCTTGAGCAGATTTCAAGGAACACTCACCCTAAAGCGATTATGAGTAGATAAAATACTCACAATCGCTTTAGTGCATTCCTTGGATTTGATGTGATTAGTCATGCCGACTTCATCGCCCATCGCGTCATCAAGACCGTATCACTGTATCAAGCTACGGTTGTTAAGATTACGGCTGATAGCACCGCCTAGACACGCTCTTAACCGCTACTGTGCTGTCATACGCTAGCAAGGGCATAAACCCAATATACCGCTACGATATGCACGAGTAACCACTCATTGCGTTGCTCAATATGTCTAGAACCCCCTGTCGAGAGCTTACCCCTGTGTCAAACGCAGTCGTCGCCGAGGCCTGCCACCCATTTGACGGGTAACGGGTACAAAGAGAGCAGCACAAGGATGTAACGAGCGAACAAGCAGTTTTTAAAATGTATAGTGAATAAGGTTGATATGAAAGCAGTTTTTAAAATGTATAGTGAATAAGGTTGATATGAAAGCAGTTTTTGGATAAAATGCACCTACACGGGCATTTAATGCTGTTCAAATAACGCACTGCGTATGCTTATTTGTTCGTTACAGGGTGTTGACGCACTCTGTAACCGTTAGCTACATTAAAAACTAAATGCCTCTAGGAGTCAACTCCCAGAGGCATTTTTTTGTTTAGTCTTTCGATATGACTCTGGTAAATCTTTAGGTGCTATCATAATCAACTTTCTCAAGTACTTCAAATCGCTTTGAGAGTGTCATAATCTCTCAAAAAACCATCTGAACCGCCTCAGGTTTTCGGAGACTAAACAGTCTTAGAGAGTACGACGAACTCGGGGTGGTTTACCCATACGCTTTGAGCTAAGCCACATCTTCATGAGCGTCGTTTCGTAATTTGTCTTGTAATGCTAGCAATCCAAAAATTTCTCAGTTTTGCGCCAGAAATGTGCAGGTAGTGCACAAGCGGTATCATGTGGCATCTTAAACGCGCTTGCCGATAATTCTTGTAATGAGTAATGATATCAGTAGTGTCTATTTCTGACTGATCAAATCATGAAAGGTTAAATACACCCTGATGTTAAGCACAAAAAAACCCAGCAATGATAGTAAGATCACTACTGGGTTGGAGAAAAGCAATAAATATGTTGTGCTGACTTCTCAGGTCTTATTTATCATTCATAGCAAGGTAGATATTACGATCTGATGCGGATGCGTCATCCACATATTTTGAATCACGCCATGTCGTATAAGCATAGACACCACTGTATGGGCTGATACTGTTCTGACGGAAGTCAGAAATCCAATCTGTACCATCGAAAATTTGAATATGGCCATGTGGACGCTTTGATGAGCGATCATAGACAATAACATCACCTACTTGGGTTGGCATATCATTGCTGATTTTGCTGAAACCTGCTTTATCAAGTGTGCCACGAGTAGCGTACTGATAGGCTGAAGGATTTGGAGTGAACTCATAACCAGCTGATTGTAGTGCTTTACGTACGTAACGGGCACAGTATCCAGAGCTGCTAGATAGAGCCACTCGTGAAGCGCGAGCAGCAGCGATAGCGGGTGCTGAATTGCTATCAGGGATAGTATTGACTTGCTGCTGTTGTCTTTCAGCATATAAGCGGCTACTTGATAACGAAAGCTGTTTCTCTTTTTGTTGAGCCTGCGCACTTAAGTTGCTAATTGCTTGACTGATTTCATCATTGCTAGAAACATAAGCACCACTTTTGGTGCTATAAATATTTTTTGACGAACTGTAGTTTGATGCCGCAGAAATATTGGTTATATTATTACTTGTTTGAAAGGTCGTTACAGCAGCAGTACTCGTTTGTGCTATGCCCATACCCAGTACTGACAAAATCAATAAGGCCTGTTTCATAAATCTAATACCTACGGTTAATTCAAAATGGTCTGTTGTCCATAACAGAGCAGTCAATTAAATCTCAACAACTCAAGAATATACACATTGTGGTGACTAATAATTATGCTGCAAACCCTTATTCCATAGGCGGCCGGCATTATCAACGATTTCGCTAAAACCTTATAAATTTATTGGAAGTCAAACTGTTAGCCAAAACACAAATCGGACTTTAGCATAGGCTGTAAAGCATGTCATCACTAATAAAAATCTGATAAAAGCTCTTTTTAAGCTTATAAAATGATAAAAAATACCTATTTTATAATGTAATTTCGTGTAACATTTATAGAATATAGCTGACCAACCTGACAACAATATCTCCTGTTTGATAAGCAGAAAAAAACTTTTGAGGATTAAATCTAAATTAAGGATTTAATCCTCAAACGTTTTTTTAGTGGGTGAAGTAATTATGCTATATAGGGTTTAACCAATTATTAAAATAATATACTAATTTATAGTGTCAATATGAATTTTAATTCGCTAAGGAACTATGTAATCTTACGTAATTGTTGCGATACATCATGTAGTTCCTTGTATTAATTTCTAAGAAATTGGTTATTTTAAAGACAGATAACATCTAAAATAGGTTACATTGACATAAAAAGTTACATATCCAAATTTATTTTTAGCTTTTGAAGTTCCACTATCTGATGAAAAAATTAGGTTTAGGAATAAAAATCCTTGTACTAACATAGGTATTAATTCTGCAAATGGAATGTATCTTGTTAGAACTGCATTTATATTTATTTGTTCATGCACCTCGACACTTATTTCTAATATGCAGACTGCTTACCCCAATCATAAATACCGCGTTTGTAAGCATAAATCAGCATGATTAAGCCGGCGATAATCATCGGCGCGCTTAAGATTTGCCCTTTGGTCATCCAACCTAATAATATGAATCCTTGGTCAGCATCTGGCTGGCGGAAGAATTCAATGATAAAGCGGCTGATGCCATAGCCTAGTAAGAATACAGCGGAGGCGGCCATACGTGGACGTGGTTTTGATGAATACCACCATAAGAATATAAATAGCAGCAGACCTTCGGCAAAGGCTTCATATAGCTGTGATGGATGACGAGGCAATATGTATTGACCATTGACTTCAATCATCAATTCTTGCAATTGTGGATTGCTCTGTAATTGCTCCATATCAAACGCCGCGGCTTGCGGAAAGTAGGTCAGCCAGTTATAGCCACCGTCTGAGACGCGACCCCATAATTCGCCATTGATATAGTTGCCGATACGCCCAAACAGTAAGCCGGTTGGTACACAAGGAACGATAAAATCGAATACTTGAAAGGTAGTCTTTTTATATTTACGGGCAAAGAACCACATACCTAGCATGACGCCGATAAAGCCGCCGTGGAAAGACATACCGCCTTCCCAGACTTTTAATATATAGGCAGGGTTTTGGAGTAATTCACCGAACTGATAAAACAGCACATAGCCAATACGACCGCCTAAGATGACACCAAGCGCGCCATAAAAGACTAAGTCAGAGACCATGTCGGTGGTCCAATTGTCGCGTTTGGTACTGCGATACCAAGCCAAACCGTAAGCGGCAGCAAAGGCTAGCAAATACATTAGCCCATACCAGTGCACTTCCAATGGACCCAAGGAAAGCGCTACGGGATCATACTGAGGATGAATCATCATAAAGGCATCATAATTATTGGTAATAGAATGTATGAAATAGGCTTATATAAGAAATTTTTTGTCCAACAATTGAAAAGTACAACTATCGCAAGTCAGAATCTCATCTTATGGATAGAGAGACCTTCCAAGTAAACTCGCCTTCGATCTAATCTGAGCGGTTCATAGACAGTATGAAGGTATTTACTACCTGGCAATCAACAACTTTACAGCAACCTCAAAAAGACACTCATCTTTGATAGTAATACTAACTTTGCCATTATGAGCATTGGCGATAGCTTGCACAATAGATAAGCCTAAGCCTGTTCCTGAATGCATCGTATTCGTTTTATCATGACGATAGAATCGCTCAAACAGTTTATCGGCTTCAATCTGATTTAATGGTTTGTCTAGACGATTGGTCATAGTTATTCTTAACCAGAGCTGCTCTGGGGATTGAATATCGTCTTTTGGCGCATTAAGCGAGGTGCTTGAAGTGAGGACGGTAGCGGATATCATAATAGTGCTATTACTAGCCGCATAATAAATCGCATTTGACATCAGGTTGGCAAACAGCCGTTGCAATAAGCCTTTATCACCTAGTACTGTTTTAAAGTCACCCGATTTTTCAAAGGTTATCTCACGATCCTCAGCAATCATCTCATAATAATCTATAAGCTTTGTGATCAAGCTCTCTATATCGACATGACTGATTTGCGAATCACTCAGCTCTTTTTGAGTTTTTGCCAGTAGTAACATATCGTTAATCATGGCGGATAACTGCTTTAACGTATCATGCTGATGATGCAATTGCTCAATGTATTCGTCGCTTTCTCTTGGCTTAGTTAACATGACTTGCGTTTGCGTACTCAGCGTCGCTATTGGCGTACGTAGCTCATGGGCGATATTGTCTGAAAACCGTGATAATGATTCAAAGTTACTTTCAAGCTTGACCATCATAGAATTATAGGACTCCGTTAGTGGACGTAATTCTAACGGCATATCGCCAACCACAATTCTTTCATCTAACCTTTGAAGATTAATGCCTTTCATCTTTTGTACGATAGTAGCTAGGGGAGCAAAACCCCAGTGTACACTTAGTGCAGCTACTGAAACCAATAATAAGGTGATGGCGATAAGTATCAAGCTCAGCTGGCGATTAAACTGGATAAGATATTGATGATGCACATCGATAGGTAGAGCAATAAATGCCAAAACCTCTTGATGTGTAATGATAATGGCTCGGTAATGCCTATTATTTATCTTGATCATAAACTGCTGATCTCGATAGTCCTGCAATAGTTGTAACAAGCTAAAATCTGCCGGTAGATCATTGATGAAATTACTGGGATCGCTGGATAATAATTTGCCATTTTTATCTGATACTAAGGTTTTTAAATCATAATCCAGCCAAGAAGAATGTAGATGATTGGCATCAATTAGCGCTTGCGACTTTGATACTGTGAATGGTTCTATGTGATCTTCCAAACTAACCATACGTTTGCGCAGGTTAAAAGCTGCATGAGTAAGGATTTCTGAGTCCATTTGCTCAAAGTGTCCACTCACAGAGCGCTGAACCCATGCGTAGATAATAACCTGAGAGATAATAACGAACAATGTCAGTAAAAAAATAGTTCGCCATAACAGTGACCAACGCCGATTCTTAGATTTATGTCTCATTTGATGCCAGACTGTCTTTATTAATACTATCGTCGCCCATGCCACTATCCACGTCGACAGCCAGTGGCTCTAACTTGTAGCCCATTCCGCGTACCGTATGAATCAGCTTTATATCAAATCCATCATCAATTTTTATCCGCAAGCGCCTTATAGCCACGTCAATGACATTCGTATCACTCTCAAAGTTTATATCCCATACTTGCGAGGCGATCACAGTGCGCGGCAGTACCTCACCTTGACGTTCTAAGAAAAGTTGTAATAAAGCAAACTCTTTAGCAGTCAATTTTATATTAGTGTTGCCTCTATGAACGGTGCGTTTGGCAATATCCATTTTCAGATCAGCTATGTGTATGACCGAGCTTTTATAATCAGATTGATTGGCACGGCGCAATAGGCTTTTTATTCTAACAATCAGTTCAGCAAAAGCAAAAGGCTTGGTCAGATAATCATCGCCACCAATTTCAATGCCCTTAATCCGATCGCTTAAATCATCTTTAGCCGTTAAAAATAAAACTGGCGTATGCTTTCCAGCAGCTCGGTAGCGCTGTACCAACTCAAAGCCACTGACGTCAGGTAGCATGACATCCATCAAAACCACACTAAAATCTTCAGTCATTAACGCATGATAGCCATCTAAACCTGTCATGTGATGATCCACGATGAAACCGGCCTCAGTTAAGCCTTTCTTAATATATTCTCCAAGGTTTTTCTCATCTTCTACTAACAGTACTTTCATCGTTGCTTACCTTTATATCATTATAGTTGTCAACAGCGTATCACTAACATTGTTAGCTTATCAGCCATATATTTATCAGGAACCCTTGTTATAACAGTGTTCTTTGGATAGAGACAGATGCTGGTATTTGGTTTTAATGACAAGAAGATGACAATATTATGCTGTTCCTAACGAACATGTAATATCCGTGTCATCTAGCTGTCAGCCACCATTTAGTATTCTAAATCAACGCCGCATATTGGCTTGTCTCTGATACAGACTGCCTCTACGAGTAAAGCAATTATCCTACTTAAACAGTTTGTTATTTATCTTTAAAGGGTCTTATATGAAAAATTATAGTTCATTAAAAAAAGCAGCTTTGCTTTCAGTATCGATGTTAGTGGGCATGTCAGCGGCCAATGCGCATACCACAAACTTAGATGCTTCTGTTCTCGGTAATTGTGATGCGCTCACTAGTTTTGCAAAGAACGCAGATCATAACGATGCACAGATTTCTAGCGTGCAAATGAAAGGCTATGTTGATGCGAGAGTCGCGTGTCAGGTGCAGCATCAAGATCAACACTTGCAGTCTGAAAAGTATTTTGTGAAAAAATATGGTAGTGAGAAGTAATACTAAAAGATTATCTGCGATATTAAAATACAAAATTAGAAGTCTGACAACATTGTAATCTTAACGTCATCTACCAGTCAGAATGATTAATGTATCATTTAGGCTGGTTTAACAGCTATTGAACTCAATAGCCTTTAATCCAAACAATAGGAATTAATCATGTCACAATTTAAATTACTGTCTAAATCAATCGCAATGACGGCCATCGCTCTTGTCGTATCGACCTCAGCTATGGCGCATGACCCTAAAATGCATGCTGAAAAAGATCAAATGAACTGTGAAAAAATGCAAAAGCATATGGATATGATGGGAAAAATGGATCATAGCAAGATGGACATGAGCGATCCTGCCATGAAAGCGATGATGGCTAACATGGGTAAAATGAAGCAAATGTACCAAAAACACTGCGTTACTAACGACAGTAAATCTTAAAAATTTTAGCTCTGTTAAATAGCAGTCAACACTTAACGGAAATAAATTCTTAGGAAAACATATGAAATTTTTATTGGGTGCGCTCTTTACCGTATTTGTGGCAATCGTTAGCGTGTTTGCGGTTGTTACTAGTGGCGTTGTCAATGTGGGAGCTGACCAAGAGCATAGCCCAATGATGTTTAGCTTTTTAGAAACTGCTCGCAATCGTTCCATAGAAAATGCCAGTAAAGATATTGTGGTACCAGATTTAGAGAAGGTTGAGCTAATCAGTTCTGGTGGCGCGGACTATAAGGATATGTGTGCAGGCTGTCACTTGTCTCCGGGAGTGGCACAAACTGACTTTAGTGAGAGCTTATATCCAAAGCCGCCCAACTTTACCAAGGCTGATATTGTCAAACGTTATCAAACAGAAGACGGTGCAAAGCAAAGCTTTTGGGCAATTAAGCACGGTATTATGGCATCTGGAATGCCTGCGTGGGGCGCGTCCCATGATGACGGTAGAATGTGGGCAATGGTAGCCTTCATTAGATCGTTACCTGAATTAGATGAAAGCCAATACACGATGCTAACCACTAGGATAGATGGCGATATGATGGACATGTCATTTGACGGTGATATGAATATGTCAGATGGTGGTGATATGGGTATGAATATGTCGGATGATGGATCTGGAATGCAGCATTAATACTTTCTAGATATGAAAGCCTCCTAACTCACGGTTGTCGCTATTAATAATGCAGTACTGAACAGTGCTGCATTTAATGTTTTTAGTTAAGTACATAAGAATTCAAATATAGGGTGTAAGTTTTTAGAATATCGAGCATAACAATAGACGTTTAGGAGTAATTTAATGAGACATTACACACATGTGCTTTCTAATGGACATAGCTGGTTATCCGGTCGTGTCCTTTTATTGATGGTGACATCGTCACTCTCGTTAACGCTAGCCGCTTGCAGCCAATCTAATACCAGTGGCTCTGATTCTCAACCAGTAAAGGTTGAACAGTCTGCTACCCAGAATGCACAAGTACAAAATGAAAGTTCTGCTCCTACAAATGCTCCCGTTAACAGCTCGTCATCATTACTCAAAAACGTCTCAGCCACGGTTTATAAAGATGCCAACTGCGGCTGCTGTAAAGAATGGGTAGGCTATGCAAAAAACAATGGATTAAGTGCAACCACGCACGATGTGGAAGATCTATCCTTATTTAAGGAGCGTTATGGCGTACCACAGCAAATGCGCTCTTGTCATACCACCGTTACCACCGACGGTTTTGTCTTTGAAGGGCATGTCCCTGCTAAACACATGGCTGAATTCTTAGCAAATCCTCCTGCACAAGCTATTGGACTTGCCGTACCGAGTATGCCGGTTGGTAGCCCCGGTATGGAGTATGAAGGTAAATTCATGCCTTATAAGGTAATGCAGCTTAATAAAGACGGCACCACAGAAGTCTATGCTGCTATTGAGTCTCCTCAGCAGCAGCTGTAGTGTTGGCTTAGATGTGAATAGATTCTGTTAAATATCGAAAATGTTATAACTATAAGCTTAACCACCATCTCTCAAATTAAATCAGGTTATCATTATGAATAAAAAGAACATACTGAACCGCCGACGTTTTTTAACCGGATCCTCTGCTGTCCTTGGTGCCTCCTTGATGCCGACTATTGCTAGTAGCGCATTGGGACAATCGAGTCGCTCAGGCAGTCAGGGCGCTACTATTAACAGTGATAAACCCGATCATAAAGTACCCATACTGACAGGCAAAGAGTTTGATCTTTATGTCAGCAAAAAACCCATCATTGTTGATGGCAAGTCAAGCACGGCGACGCTCATTAATGACTCATTACCAGCGCCAACGCTAAAAATGCGCGAGGGCGATACGGTAGTGATACGCGTCCATAACCAAATGAATGAGTCGACCTCTATTCATTGGCATGGTCTACTAGTACCGTTTGAGATGGATGGCGTGCCCGGCATTAGTTTTGATGGTATACCAGCAAATAGCACCTTTACGTATAAATTTACGCTGAAACAATCTGGCACTTATTGGTATCACTCGCACACTGGATTCCAAGAACAAACCGGTATGCGCGGGGCCATCGTCATTGAGCCGAAAGGGCGCGAACGTCATCCTATCGACGAAGACCATGTGATCGTGCTTAGTGATTGGACCAGCCGCAACCCGCATAATCTCTTGAAGCTGCTCAAACAGCGCGCCGACTTTGACAACTACCATCTACCAGACTTCAAAAAACTGCTTGCTGATATTGCCGAAACGGATATGAAAACCGCGTTTGATAAGCGCAAAATGTGGAATCAGATGCGCATGATGCCGACAGACTTTACTGATCTGTCTGGTGAAAAAACCTTTACCTATCTGATGAATGGTAAAACCACAGCGGCTAACTGGACGCAACTTGTCAAGGCTGGACAGCCTGTCAAACTACGTTTTATTAATGGTTCAGCGCAGACGATATTTGATGTACGCATCCCCGGCCTAAAAATGAAAGTCGTCGCGACGGATGGGATTGATGTCAGTCCCGTCGATATCGATGATTTCCGTATTGGGGTGGCCGAGACTTATGATGTCATCGTGACGCCCACTAAAGACGCGCATACCATATTTGCTCAAAACATAGATCGGTCAGGCTATGTTGCGACAACGCTTGCTACCAAAAAAGGTGCTCGTCCTGCGATACCTGCTATGGACAAAATCGAATGGCTGACGATGGCCGACATGATGGGCGCCATGGGATCGAATGGCTATAACGCTAAACATGCCAAAACAGAATATGACTTTAAGTCCGATATGCGCGTTGATAGTCCGCGTATGAACCTTGATGACCCTGGTATTAATCTACGTAACATTGATAGAAAGGTTTTGAATTATAGTCAGTTGCGCTCTGTCGGCGATGAGATAATGGCAGAGCAGCGCAAACCCACCAGAGAGATTGAAATACATCTGACGGGAAACATGGAGCGCTATATTTGGGCTCTAGACGGGGTTATGTTCAAAGATGCCGCACCGGTCAATATTAAGCCCAACGAGCGCGTACGTATTACCTTAGTCAATGACACCATGATGAATCATCCCATGCATTTGCATGGTATGTGGAGCGATCTGCGGATGCCTTCAGGTGAGTTTCAAGTACGTAAGCATACGATAATGGTACAGCCTGCACAAAAGATAAGCTTTGATGTCACCGGAGAAGCTGGCAGATGGGCATGGCATTGCCACTTGCTCTATCACATGGAAGCAGGGATGTTTAGAGAAGTTGCCGTTGTTTAATAAACCTTCGAATATGAGCCTTATTATGAAAATATATAAAGTAGGTCTACCGTTTATTGGCATGTCATCTTTGATGCTACTAATGTCACCTTTAGCAAACGCTGCTGAGATGTCGAACATGGATCATGGCAGTATGGACATGTCTGGTATGGACATGTCAGATATGGATCACAGCAGCATGGATATGTCGGGCAATATGTCAGATATGGACCATAGTGGCATGGATATGTCAGGCGATATGTCGGATATGGATCACAGTGGTATGGATATGTCAGGTGACATGTCAGATATGGATCATAGTGGCATGGATATGTCGGGCGATATGTCAGGTATGGATCATAGTGGCATGGATATGT
Source organism: Psychrobacter sp. NPDC064578 (assembly GCF_044901245.1). Taxonomy (NCBI): domain Bacteria; kingdom Pseudomonadati; phylum Pseudomonadota; class Gammaproteobacteria; order Moraxellales; family Moraxellaceae; genus Psychrobacter; species Psychrobacter sp. NPDC064578. The sequence goes on along the minus strand of NZ_JBJDPI010000015.1, from coordinate 30,188 downwards.
CGGGCGATATGTCAGGTATGGATCATAGTGGCATGGATATGTCGGGCATGGATCATGGCAGTATGGACATGTCAGGAATGCAAGGTGGCGAAGCACCAGCCGATGCTCGAAGCCCTGACTACTCGAACGGTGTTCCCTATGGTCGCTTTGGTAAGCCTGTGATGATGGGTAGCTTACCGTTATGGGGCGTATCAGTAGACGATTTGGGCTATCAATTTGACGATGATCAAATCAATTATGAGTTTGATACGTGGTACGGTACAGACAGCAACCGCGTAACGCTACGTAGCGAAGGTAGTATCCAAACTAAAGATGATAAAGAAATTGATAGCTTAACCTCACTATCTTACTGGAAGCCACTTAGTATTTTTTGGAATGGGGAAGCCGGTGTTGCTTATGATACCGAAAATGATAAATCTGCCGTGATGGCTGGTATTGCAGGCACTGCACCTTACTTCATCGAAACCGATGCTAGAGCTTATTTATATACTGATGGGCAAGTTCGTCTAGATCTAGGTGCGGAGTATGAGTGGCGCTTAGATCAACATTGGGTAGTGATTCCAGAAGTAGAGCTGACGGCGTTTAGCAAAGATGATACAGATAACCATATTACTAAAGGCTTTAATGAGTTTGGGGCTGACGTTAGGCTTACTTACGAGATGTTAAGTCGTCAGCTCGCGCCTTATGTGGGTATCAGCTATGAGACCGCTTTAGGCAACGCAAGAGATTTGCGACGTCAAGAAGACGAAGCTGTTGATTCTAGTAGCGTTACAGCTGGTGTGAAATTTTGGTTCTAGTGTTAACCATGTAAGTAACAACAGTTTATAACACTAGCTCTAAAAAAAGGCACCTCTTTATTTAGGTGCCTTTTTACTAAATTAAGGACAAGAATATGAATAACCATATGGATAATAAACAGAAGCAAATGAACCCTTATGTAAAGTTCACAATCATGATTTTAACATCGACAGTCGTGATGTTTATCATGATGTATTTTAATACTTATCAATGGGATCACGTTTATTTTAGCGAAACCAGAGCTTATATGGCGTTATATATGGGCGCTATGATGGCTATTATTATGCTCGCCTTTATGACCAATATGTATAAAAAGACTAAGGTCAATCTAATGGTTTATGGGATTAGTGTCGTGCTATTTGCCTTTGGTTTATGGGGCGTTAGATCACAACAAACGGTCGATCAAGTGGATTGGATGCAGGCGATGATACCGCATCACTCGATTGCTATTTTGACCAGTTCGCGTGCTGATATCGAAGATCCACGTGTACGCCAGCTTGCTGATGACATTATCGAAGCACAAAAGCGTGAAATCGGTGAGATGCAAGCGCTTATTGATGAGTTGGAATAGGCAGTCACAAATTTTGAGCACTTTGTATTAGGTGTTATTAAGTAAGCAGACTATTGAGAGGTGTACGTTCACACACTAGCACTATATCATTACTTATACTAAGGAAATAACAAATAAGGAGTCCTTGTAATGGTTATTATGATGCACGGTATGATGAACGGGACTATGCACGGCATGATGAATGGATCGATGCACGGTATGGGTTGGGGAGAATCTATTGTCTCCTTATTGTTTACAGTACTGGTTTTTGCGGTACTGATATTGACTATTATGGCCTTACTCAAATATTTGCGTAATAAAGATTAAGTTCCAATTGAAACTTAATTTTCGAGATATCTAGATTAGTAATTAGATGAATAGCAATTAAAGGTTGATGATTGTGCTTTAAAAGCTTTATTTATTGTCTTCAAGGAGTGATTTTATGAAACATATTGCCGATGAAAAATCTATCAAAGGTGGTCAGTACGATAAAGTGCCAGAAAACTATAGTGGTACGGTTTATATCTGCCCGATGCATCCTGAGGTTAGAGATACTGAGAAGAGCGATTGTCCGATATGCGGCATGTTTCTCAAACCTGAAGACGAGGTTGCTGAATCCAACAATAATGAGGGCAGTCATGCGCATTGTCATAAAGCGGATGCTAATAATAGTACTGAGTTAAAGTCTGTCGAAGGCAATAAGTACGACAAGATACCAGAAAATTATAACGGCACGATTTATATTTGTCCTATGCATCCAGAAGTAAGAGATGTTGAAAAAAGTGACTGCCCAATATGTGGCATGTTTCTTAAACCTGAAGACGAAGTTGCTAAAGATGATAGTCACGCCAGTTGTCATGGAAAGGATACTGATAGTAGCGGAGTAAAATCTGTTAAAGGCGGTAAATACGATAAAGTACCTGCTGATTACGATGGCACGGTATATACCTGTCCTATGCATCCTGAAGTGAGAGACGTTAGAAATAGCGGTTGTCCGATATGTGGTATGGCGCTTGAGCCCGAAACGCTTACTATCGGTGAAGAGGACACCTCAGAGCTTGACGATATGACTCGTCGTTTTTGGATATGTACCGTGTTGACTGTACCGCTATTAATATATGTGATGAGCGGTATGTTTGACTTAAACGTAGTTAATTTTAGTCAGTATGGTATCTCTTCAAAGATCTTACAATGGGCTGAGTTAGTGCTCGCGACCCCTGTAGTGCTTTGGGGCGCCGCCCCGTTTTTCGTCCGTGGCTGGCAGTCTATAAAAAGCCGCAATCTAAATATGTTTACCTTGATTGCGATAGGCGTAGGCGCTGCTTATATTTTTAGTATTGTCGCGACCTTTTTTCCCGATATTTTCCCAGACAGTTTCAGAGATGCCTCTGGTCAAGTCGGAGTCTACTATGAAGCGGCAGCGGTCATTGTGACCTTGGTGCTACTGGGTCAAGTATTAGAGCTCAAAGCTAGAAGTCAAACTTCAGGTGCGATTAGAGCTTTGCTTGAGCTCGCACCACCAACCGCAAGACGTGTCGATGAAAACGGTAAAGAAGTCGAAGTCTCGCTTGATGAGGTCGTCACTGGCGATAAGCTACGGGTTAAACCAGGTGAGAAACTACCCGTAGATGGTACAGTGATCGATGGTAATAGTAATGTTGATGAATCAATGGTGACGGGTGAGCCAATCCCTGTATCAAAAGTAGCAGGAGATACAGTGACTGGTGGTACGGTAAATGGCACCGGAACGCTATTAGTCGAAGCGGTCAATGTTGGAGCAGATTCAGTATTATCTAAAATTGTACAAATGGTTGCTGAAGCCCAGCGTAGCCGCGCACCTATACAGAAATTGGTAGATAAGGTAGCTGGGTGGTTCGTACCGATCGTGCTTATTTGCTCCGTCATTACCTTTATTGTCTGGGCAATATTCGGCCCTGAGCCCGCTATGACCTATGCTTTGGTTAACGCGATTGCGGTACTGATTATTGCTTGTCCTTGTGCCCTTGGTCTAGCGACGCCGATGTCCATTATGGTTGGTACCGGCAAAGGCGCGCAAAACGGCGTCCTCATCAAAAATGCTGAAGCGTTAGAGAGTATGGAAAAAGTCGATACCATTGTCGTCGACAAGACCGGAACACTGACCGCTGGTAAGCCCGAGCTTACCGCAATTGATGCGCAGGTAGGTCAAGATGAAGACGAGTTCCTCGCATTGGTAGCCTCAGTAGAAAGCGCTAGCGAGCATCCTTTAGCAGAAGCTATCGTTAGAGCAGCTCAAGAAAGATCACTCATTATTCCTAAAGCTACTGACTTTAATTCGACTACTGGCGAAGGCGTACAAGCCGTGGTCGATGGTAAGAAAGTCGCTATTGGTAACTCTAAGCTTATGGAAAGCCTAAATAGTTTTGATAATGAGCTGTCCACTAAAGCTGATGTCCGTAGAAAAGACGGAGAAACGGTAATGTTTGTGGCTATAGACGGTAAAGCTGCTGGTATTATTTCAGTTGCTGACCCTATTAAACCAAGCACTAAAGAGGCTATTTCACTGCTTCATGACGCAGGTTTAAAAGTTGTGATGCTAACCGGTGACAACGAAAAAACCGCGCAGGCAGTCGCCAATAAACTAGGTATTGATGAAGTTCATGCGGATGTCTCACCAGAGGATAAAAACCGTATCGTCAAAGAAATGCAAGACAGCGGTAAATTGGTCGCTATGGCGGGTGATGGTATCAACGACGCACCAGCGCTAGCGCAAGCTAATGTTGGTATCGCTATGGGAACTGGTACCGATGTGGCGATGGAGAGTGCGGGCATTACCCTGCTAAAAGGTGATTTAATGGGCATTGCCAAAGCTTATAAGCTTAGCCACGCCACCATGCGCAATATCAGACAGAATCTGTTTTTTGCCTTTATCTACAATGCACTTGGTGTTCCTATTGCCGCAGGTGTGCTCTATCCCATATTTGGGCTTCTGCTCAGTCCGATGATAGCAGCGGCAGCGATGAGCTTGTCGTCATTCTCGGTGATTGCTAACGCGCTGCGATTGCGCCGTTTGAAACTATAATTCTGGTACGGTAAAAAGTGTTCTAAAGCACACTGACACATACTGGTCTAAACAAGATCACAAAATATAAGGATACCGTTATGGGCAGCTTTTCTATTACACATTGGCTGATTTTATTGGTCGTAGTGGTGGTCGTATTTGGTACTGCCAAGCTTAAAAATGCAGGTAAAGATTTAGGCGGTGCGGTGAAGGGTTTTAAAGAAGCGGTCAAAGATGAAGAACCCGAGAATGCTCGCAAAAATCATGTGCTTAGCCATGAAAATAGTACGCCAGCTGCAAGTAATGATTTAAATACGCGTGTAGGTAATCAGGCTGATGATATGGAAATCAGCCCTATTTCCACTGATGACCAGCCTAAAGTATGAAGCGCGCCGCTTATAAATAGCGGCACTAAGTAGTCTATTAATATATGTGACTGTTATGTTTGATATTGGGTTTTCCGAATTACTCTTGTTTGGCGTCATTGCTTTAATCGTATTGGGGCCAGAAAAACTGCCGCAAGCCGCACGTACCGCTGGGCAATGGTATGCCAAACTGCGCCGTACAGTATCCACTCTACAATCTGAAATAGAAGCTGAGCTTGATCTAGCTGAAACACGTCAACAAATGCAAAATGAACTTGCGAAAATCCGTCAGACCGAGTCGGATATGAAGCGCGAATTAGCAGAAATGCGTGGCAGTATGCAAAAGTTTGAGCAGTCACAGAACCAAAGCCTAGACGCTTCACATCAGTCAATCACCCCTTATGATAAAGACCATCAACAGAATACTACCTCCTCGTTCATTAAACAGGAGGCGGATCAGTGAGCCTATTTAAACGGCAAAAAAGTCGACAAGAAAAAATAACAGATATAGAGTTTGAGGCGCCAACAGATACAACACAGAATAGTGAGTCTGGAGATACGTTAGGTACGCTTGGCGATATGCCTATTACCGGACATTTAATCGAGCTGCGTACGCACTTAATAAGAATATGCGTGGTCGTCTTAATTATATTCTTAGTATTGGTGGGATTTTCACGCGAGCTTTATAATCTTTTATCAGACCCATTAGTGGCGCAGTTACCCATCAATTCGACCATGATTGCCACTGATATAACGTCAAACTTTATGGCACCCATTCGCTTAACGATATTCGTCGCCGCATTTTTAGCAATGCCTTATATCCTGTATCAAATTTGGTCATTTGTAGCTTCCGGCTTATATAAAAAAGAGAAGAAAATTGCCATTCCTGTACTGCTATCTTCGATATTTCTATTTTATGCTGGTGTTGCTTTTTCCTACTTTGTCGTACTCAAAGGGGTATTGAAATTTTTTATTATGTTCGCTCCGCAGAACGTTATACCAATGACCGATATTGACAGTTATCTGAGCTTTGCCCTCAAGCTATTTATGGTGTTTGGACTGACTTTTGAGATTCCAGTGGTTACCTTATTGCTGATAATGGCCGGAATCGTTTCTACTCAAATTTTAGAAGATAAGCGTCGTTATATCATAGTCGGCTGTTTTGGGATCGCCGCGGTAGTGACACCGCCTGATGGTGTATCAATGCTGTTGTTGGCGATTCCTATGTGGCTATTATTTGAGCTGGGTTTACTCTTAGCAAAGATATTAATTAAAAATGAACGAAATAATGATTTAGTCTCAGGGAATGAAACATTAGAAAGTAGCTAGCACTACTTAAATACGCCAAGAACCTTTTTTACTTTTTACTTTTTACTTTTTACTAGAGTATGTCAGCGTGAGTACTCTACTTAGCGACGGACTCTAAATGGAACACCCAACTAATAACAACGAAAAAAATGACGGTCTTGCAAATCGACTTAACCAAGAGTGCTACTGCATTACCCTTGATCGTAAAGCGCTTAATACAAGCCTTCAAGATCAATTGGTAGAAACTAGAAACAATCCAATAGGAGCGAACGAGCTTAATAAGCTTTTTTCAGCAACACCCGTGTTCGTTCCCAAAACAGAGATAGAGGCGATGGAGCGAATCGTCAGGGCTATCGAGTCAGCTGCCGAACTGCCATTGTATCAAGAGCAAGTGCTGTCGTGGGCACCAGAAATAGCTGCTTTCGACCCAGGCCCAATAGGGGCCCTCATGGGTTATGACTTTCACTTGGGTAGCGATGGACCTCAGCTCATCGAGGTCAATACTAATGCCGGTGGCGCATTTCTGAATGTGTTGCTCGCTCGCGCACAAAAACGCTGTTGCAACCCCTCAGAGCAAAGCGCTGCAACCAATCAAATGCTAGATAGGTTCGAGGAAGCAGTGTTTGACATGTTCAAACAGGAATGGCAGCGACAGTCCGCTGTTGCTATGCCCAATCGGATAGCCATTGTGGACAATGACCCCGAGAGTCAGTTCATGTTCTTAGAGTTTGAGTTAGCCTGTCAACTGCTCCAAGCTAGAGGTATTGATACTGTGATACTTGATCCCTCTGAACTCGAGTATATCGACGGTACGTTAACAGCCCATGGCCAGAAAATCGATATGATTTACAATCGGCTTGTCGACTTTGCATTTGAGGACCCTGACCATGTATTGCTTAAGCAGGCTTATTTAGAGGGTGCTGTGGTAGTGACACCCAATCCCCGCGTACATGCTATGTTGGCCAATAAGCAAAACCTGACATTGCTATCAGACTCCCAAATATTGCGCTCTTGGGGTCTGGATGAGGCTGCAGTGGAGTGCCTCGAAAGGTCTGTACCGAGGACTAAGATTGTATCAAGAGACGATGCAGCAGAGTTGTGGCTTACTCGGCGGCAACTGTTTTTTAAGCCAGTTGCTGGTCATGGAAGCAAAGGCGTTTATCGCGGTAGCAAACTGACTCGACGCGTCTTCGAAAACATTCTGGATGAAGATTATATCGCACAGACCTTTGTCCCTGCAGGAGAGAGATCACTCAAAATTGATGACATCGTAACAACAAGAAAGGTAGATATACGTCTTTATACGTATGGCGGAAAACTGTTACTACCTGCTGCGCGTGTGTATCAAGGTCAGGTGACTAACTTCCGTACGCCAGGCGGTGGATTCGCGCCTGTCTTTCAGGTGTGATCGTCTAGGTCTTATTTAGATAGCATTAGGCTGTTATAAGTCCGGTTAACTAATTCAATATTCTTCTTACCTAACAAAAGATGGTTGTATATTTATGATTGTCTATTACTTTCGGCACGCTTTTCAAAACACTTCGAAAACAATTGGAGCTAGAGATAGCAGTAAATTTCAATAGTTTCCAATAATAAAAATCCAACCGTTACAGTGAGCTTAAATCATATTAGAGTAAACAGGGTTAGACCGTATGTTAATCACAGAATTGGGTTATTTTGCCTTGCTAGCCGCCTTAATCTTGGCGATTTTGCAGGTGGTATTACCAACGATAGGCGTTATGCGTGACCATGTTGCTTGGCAGCGTTTGGCACCGAGTTTGGCATGGGCACAGTTTGCTGCCATGATTTTTTCATTTGTTGCATTGATGGCAGGCTTTTATTTCAATGACTTTAGTCTCGTCTATGTCACGCAGCACTCTAATACTTTGTTGCCTTGGTACTATAAACTCTCGGCGACATGGGGCGGACACGAAGGCTCGCTCTTGTTGTGGATGACCATCATGGCCACGTGGTGCGCGCTGGTCTCCTATTTTAGCCGTGGCTTACCGTTGTCGATGCGCGCGCGGGTACTCGTGATATTGGCCGGTGTGCAGGTCATGATGCTAGCGATGCTGATTTTTACCTCGTCGCCATTTGATCGTACCTTGCCCAATCTGCCCGTAGATGGGGTAGATCTCAACCCACTTTTGCAGGATTTTGGGCTGATCGTTCATCCACCGATGCTGTATATGGGTTATGTGGGCTTAGCGGTGCCATTTGCTTTTTGTATGGCGGCATTGTGGGAAGGGCGTTTGGATGCAGTATGGACACGTTGGTCGCGTCCATGGGCGCTAGCGGCTTGGGGGTTTTTGACCGTTGGTATCGCTCTTGGCTCTTGGTGGGCGTATTATGAGCTTGGCTGGGGCGGCTGGTGGTTTTGGGATCCTGTAGAAAACGCCTCACTGATGCCTTGGCTTGCCGGTTTAGCCTTGCTGCATTCGTTGGCAGTGACTGAGAAGCGCGGTGTCTTTAAAGCATGGACCATTATGCTGGCTATCTTTGCTTTTGCCTTAAGTCTCTTGGGTACTTTCCTTGTACGTTCAGGGGTTATTACCTCAGTGCATTCGTTTGCCGCTGACCCCACTCGTGGTCTGGTAATTTTAGTGATTCTTGGCATCATCGTCGGTGGTGGTTTGCTGATGTTTGCGCTGCGTGGCTGGCGTTTGACGATTGAAAGTCAGTATCAACTGGTTTCGCGTGAGTCATTTTTAGTCATTAACAACGTCATCATTTTGATTGCAACGTTAGTGGTATTGCTTGGTACCCTCTATCCTATCATTGCCGACGCCTTTAGCTTGGGTCAGGTATCGGTAGGTCCTCCGTACTTTAATGCGCTATTTGTGCCTTTAACATGGCTATTGCTGGTTGCCATGGGTATGGGCTCCAATATCCGCTGGAAACAAGATAAGCGTCCATTGTTAGGCGTTGGTATGGTCATTGCGGCGAGCAGTCTAGTATTAGCTGCAGTCATCACTTACTTTGTCAGTCCATCTGCCATGCTTAATATTGGTGTAACACTAGCAGTAAGTTTTTGGGTACTGTTCTGGATGGTGGTTGATTTCAAAGACAAAACCAAAAATGCACCAAGCTTTTTGCAAGGCTTAAATAAGCTGCGTTTAAGCTACTGGGGTCAGCAAACGGCACATATTGGTGTGATTGTAGCGGTCATCGGTGTTGCCTTTACCAGTACCTTGAGTATCGAGCGCGATGTGGCATTGAGTGTTGGCGAAACGGTCCATGTCCAAGGTTACGACTTCACCGTTAAAGGCTTCCGCGAAGTCAAAGGCAGTAACTATGATGCGACCCAAGCTGAGGTCGAAGTGAGTAAAGATAGCCGTGCTGTGACTACGTTATACCCTGAAAAACGCAATTACATTATTAGCATGATGCCAATGACCGAAGCAGCGATTGATGACAGTCTGATGCGTGATGTGTACGTCGCACTTGGTGAACCTATAGCTGAAGGCAGTAATAAATGGGCCGTACGTATTTATGTGAAGCCATTGATTCGTTGGATATGGCTCGGCGCTATTATTATGGCATTGGGTGGTCTGCTGAGTATGCTTGATAGGCGCTATCGTCTCAAAACATCCAAGACCCCTGCACAAATTGCAGCGAGTAAGTCAGGCTTTACGACGGTTACTGATTTAGATGTTAAAAGCACTACTAATAACACGACACTAATAGGGGAGAAGCAAAATGACTAAGTCTAATCATTTTTCCGAGCAACCCCCTGAAACAAAAGGTAATCGAACAATGAAAAAAAGCCAAATTAGAATATGGTTTTTGATCCCGCTGATCATCTTTGCTGCTGTTATGGTTATGCTTTATTTTCGTTTGGGGCAGCCGACTGAAATCGTAACCAATACCGCGCTTGAACGCCCAGTACCAGCGTTTGAGCTGCCATTGTTGTCCGATACCAGTCGGATCATGACCAATGACAACTTACCTGATGAGCCCTTTTTGATGAATATTTGGGGCTCTTGGTGCCCAACTTGCGTTATTGAGCATCCTTTTTTGATGCAACTAGAAGAGCGTGGTGTCAATCTGGTTGGCGTGAATTATAAAGACGATATTGGTGATGCTTTCGGTTATCTGAACCGAGGCGGTGATCCCTTTTCGATGTCTATTCAGGATTTGTCCGGCCAGTTTGCCTTGGACTTAGGGTTGACGGGTGCGCCTGAGACTTTCACTGTCGATGGTGAAGGCGTTATTCGCCAGCACATTGTTGGTGAGATTAACGAGAGTAACTGGCAAGATCGTATTGAGCCTTGCTTAACGGTACTCAATGATGCCAATGATAATAACGTCAGTCCAGATGCGATTCAGGTTGAAGAGGTGTGCAAATGATAGCCCTTTCAATAAAGGCCGTTACGATAAAAGTAGCGAGCTTAATACTTGCCTGTCTCCTAAGTGTGACCAGCTATGCGGCGATTGACGTCTATGATTTTGATTCTGTCCAACAAGAAGCACAATACCGAGGATTGATCGAAGAGCTACGTTGCCCGAAATGCCAAAACCAAAACTTGGCAGGTTCTGATGCGCCGATTGCCCAAGACTTAAAGCAAAAAGTCTATGATTTGATTAAAGACAGACGTAGTGATGCGGAAATCCGGGATTATATGCAAGAGCGCTACGGCGATTTTATCAGCTACAAGCCGCCTGTACGTCCATCGACATGGATTTTATGGTTTTTTCCGCCATTGCTACTGATCGTATTATTGATAGGGTGGTTTTGGCAAAGCCGTCGCCGCCAGCTGGTAGCGAGCGGTCAGAGTAGAGTGACGGTAGATAATACCGCCTCGGAGCTGACTGCCGCCGAAAAAGCCGAACTTGATCGTCTGCTATCGCGTGCCAATAGCACCGATAATGACGCTCATGACACCACAAGCCCCGAGGACAAAAAATGACCATATTCTCTACTGCTGGCTTATTTATTGCTCTAAGCTTACTGATTGCCTTACTCCTTGCTGTTATTACCATCATGCCATGGCTGCGCGCCACGCGTACATCAGGCACTTCTGTGGACAACCAGCTACTAGATATCAACGTGGCGGTGTTTCGCGAGCGTCTGGCAGAGCTAAAAACAGACAAAGACAGTGGCACCATCGATGATGCTCACTACCAAAACCAAAAGCTTGAGCTTGAGCGGCAACTATTGGATGCCCAGCGTGAAGTCACGCCGATGGTCACCCCTGGTATCAAAAGCCGCTTGATCCTCATGGTTTGGGTGCCTGTATTGGCTGCGCTGGCGTATCTGATGGTGGGTGACCGAACGCCTGTGTTTGATCTGTGGACGGCCGAAGACAAGGTCGGAAAAGTCGCTGATGACTTGTTGACTGGCAAAATCGATCAGCCACCTGTATGGGCAATCGAAAACGGCCAGCAGCTTATCAGCGCGATGCAGACCAACGTTTATCGTCATGCCGATGATCCTGATCGCTGGATGCGTTTGTCAGAGCTGTTTTTATCGCTTGAAGCTACCGACTCAGCGATTGAAGCTTTGTCACGCGCTTACCGTCTGTCACCAGACAATGAAGAGATTGCGACCACTTATGCGCAGATTAGCTTTTTTGCCAATAAAGGTCAGCTTGATGCCAGTAGCCGCCGTGTATTACAAGATGTCCTTGCCAAAAATCCACAGCATGAAGGTGCGCAGATGCTAATGGCAATGGGTGAGGCACGTGGTAGTAACTTTGCAGAAGCGCAAGGTTGGATTAAGCGTTTACGTGAGAGCATCGCTGCCAAACCAGGTGACCATAGTAAAGCGCTAGCGAGCCTTGATGAGCTAAGTGCTAATGTCATCGAGCAAGAGCAGCAAGCCGCGCAAGGTATCGAAGTTACCGTCTCTATTGATGCGAGTCTATTACCATTGGTTAAAGCCAATGATGTGTTGTTTGTAGCGATACGTGATGTGAAAGGGGGCCCTCCGTTTGCCGCCAAACGTTTACCTATTAGTATCATCAAGCAAGGTAAAGCCAGTATCCGTTTAAGCGATCTTGATGCGATGATGCCAGAACGCACGTTACAATCTGCCCGTAGCGACAAAACTCAGTTAGCAGTCGTTGCTCGTGTTAGCCATAGTGGGACTGCGTCCGCAGAGTCGGGTGATCTATCAGGTAACCCAGTAGTGATTAGCGCTGAACAGACTCAAGTTAATATTGAAATCAATCAACAGATCCCTTAACAAATGATTATTACAGTAAGTTTCATAATACTAGAACCGTATGTAGGACAGCTTTTGAAAGTGGTGCTATCAATAGCTGTATAACCTATTAGTAAAGAAGTAAAAAACGGCTATGGTGTTTTGCTAGTGAAATAATTGGACGGATGACTATAGAAAGTCTTGATTAAACATAACAGACAGCTCATTTTCAGCTTCCCGCAGAAGAGGTATATGGCTTAATAACTCTACTAAAGACTTTTTAACAGTGGGACCATGAGTAAATACGGTGGCAAAGGTTTGCTTGCTGCTCACTATTTAGAATTAGTACCGCACAGGCAACCATGCCTCGAATGAATTCTTAGTTATCTATCCCTATCTGAGTATCCCGCGTTTCAGCTATGGTCCGCGTAGCTTGTTTTTACATCAGTATTGTTAGCTCTAGCAGTGATAATGAATATATTCACTGTCAGATAACTTTGGTTTAATTTAAAACAGAATCATGACGTTTTGGACAATCATCACTACGCCACTAATGACCATTAATAGGATCAGCATCACTCTAAACTGCTTGATATTCATACCTGCTAAAAAGCGCTTACCAATGATGTTGCCAACCACAGCACCAAGCCCTAAAGCAAAGCCATAAATCCAAAGATTGGCAGTCAATACGCCAAAAAAAGTATAACTACCAATCTGAGCCAATCCTACAAAGAATGAATTAGCTGTTTTAGTAGCGATTAAATCTTCTTTTTGTAATCCCGTATTCATATAGAAAGGATTGAGCACAGGACCCAAACCGCCGACGAGTGTGCTAATGAACGCCGTAATAAAACCTAAAGGCACAAACCCCAGTTTAGGCATATTAAAAGATTTTTCTACTTTGCCAAAACGATACTGCAAGACGGTAGATATCAAAAATGCACCCACTAATAACTGAATCCAGCTCCCATCAAGACGGCTAAATAATAATGCAGCTAACCACGCACCAACGATAGCGCTTGGCGCATAATACTTTATTAGCGACCAGTCGATATGATGCCAAAATAAATAAAGACGTGAAGGGCGACTAATGAAATTACCTAAATTAATCACGGGTGGCGCAGCCGAGATCCCTATCAGCGCAGAGGTGACAGGTATAAGTAAAAGTGCACCGCCACCTCCTGATATGGTGGAAATCACAAAAGCAATCATACCCGCCAAAAACAGCCCTGCAAGATGCCAATTAGGAATTGCTTGTAAAATATCGAGCACGGTTAAGCTCCAACATTAACAGAAGGGAACGAGATTGTTTTAGAGCTATATCCTATCTAAAGTCACCATAAAACGTTACCTGAAGAGCAAGATGCCAAGCGTGCCAAAAATGAGCTCATACAGTTTGCTACTGATCATGGTCATAAACTTGCTGCGTTCTACGTAGAGAATGGGTCAGGGGCAAAGCTAGTACATCCAAAGCTGATAGCTATCATAACCCCAGTTCGGGATAAGCCACATTGTAACTCATTGATACTATTTACAATGTCGCTACCTGTCCCTGCTGAGGCATGTTTTTGATGGTGGGTTTATAGGGAAACCAGCAATAAGCAATCAAACCTGACAGCAAGTTTGTAATAAAACCCGTGACACTACGATAGCGTGAGTGTTCGATTTGGCACAAGTTTTTAAGCTCTCCAAACACCGTTTCAACCAAAGAGCGATGATTGAGTAGTGCCTCATCCATAGGCTTGAGTAATTGTGAGCTATGCTGAAGAAACCGTAGAGATAAACTTGGTAAACTAAGCGTATTGACAGGAGTTTACCATGACCAAGAAAGTAAGAACCTACAGTGACGAATTTAAAGCTGAAGCCGTCAAGAAGATAGCGGATAACAACGGCAATATTTCAGCGACCGCAAAGCAACTTGGCATCGCCATGCAAACGCTATCCAACTGGCAGAACAAAGCTAATCAAGGCAAGCTTGTAGGAACAAAGCAGTATGACCCTGAACTTATGAGTGCGCTTGAAGAGGTAAAACGCCTAAAGCGACAGCTTAAAGTTGCCGAAGAGGAACGCGAAATACTAAATGAGGAGGGATAAAGCGAAGCACTGCTTCGCCCCGACGCAAGGGGAGAGCTATGCTCGAGTTGGCGACGGCGTACTTCGCGAGAAACAGTTAGTCAGGTACGCCTTTATCAAAGACAACCAGTTCCTCTTTCGCATCACCACTATGTGCCGTGTGTTAAGGGTTAAGCCATCAAGCTATTACGACTGGCTAAGTCGTGATCTCAGCGACCAACAGATACATCGCAACCAGTCTGAATTACTGGTTAAAGCGGCTCACAATGAAACGAAAGAACGTTATGGCGCAGATCGACTGCATGCTCATCTAAGCGAGCAAGGCCATAACATTAGCCTGTATATGGTAAGAAGCATCAAAGAGCAACACGGCATTAAATGTCGTCGTCATAAGCGCTTTAAAGTCACCACCGACTCCAATCACAACAAGCTGGTCTATCCAAACGTACTGGATCAGAAGTTTGATGCTAAGCGCCCTAACGAGTCGTGGGTCAGCGACATCACCTATATCTGGACGAATGAGGGTTGGCTGTACTTAGCAGGGGTCAAAGACTTATACACCAAAGAGCTTGTCGGTTACGCTATTAACAAGCGTATGACCGCAGATTTAGTTTGCAAAGCACTAAATATGGCCATCAAGAATAAACGTCCAAGCAAAGGGCTAATCGTTCATTCAGACAGAGGCAGTCAGTATTGCAGTCACGCCTACCACAAGACCATTAAGCAGCATCAATTTATAGGCTCAATGAGCGGCAAAGGCAACTGTTTCGATAACGCTCCGATAGAAAGCTTCTGGGGCACATTAAAGAATGAGCTGGTATATCATCAAGACTATAAAACAAGGTTCACAGCCATCAATGATATTATCAGTTATATCGAGCTGTACTACAATCAGACGAGGATTCAAAAGGGTTTGGGCTATCAATCGCCAAGACAGGTGTGGTTTGATTATTATCGTCAAGCTGCGTAATTAAAATCTCCCAAGTTTATGTATACGGATTTGACGGCAGGGGTCAATAGTTTAAAACTTTTATATTTACGTGCGTTAGGACGTTACCTAGAAAAAATAAAAAACTTACACTGATTAAATTATTATGATTAAGTTTACTATTACCCTCGTCTTCTAAGTGTGGTTAGACCTTTGCCAAAATAGCTTAGTAGTAATAACAAGGTTATTATTATCAAGATAGGATAATTTCCCATAAGCATAAAGGGCGTGTTACCAACCCGTGCCTGTATCTCACCACGTAGTACAGTACGCTCAAACTGCGGTGCGCGTTTTACAATACGACCTTTATGGTTAATGATAGCGGTAACACCAGTATTGGTCGCTCGAATAAACCAGCGCCCGTTCTCAAGCGCGCGCATTTGTACCATTTGCAAATGTTGCAATGGTCCTGCTGAAGTGCCAAACCAGGCATCGTTAGAGACGGTCAACAAAAATTCAGTATCGATGGCATTTTTACGCGTGGTATCTGGATAAGCTACCTCATAACAGATAGCCGTCCCTATATTGTGTCCACGCACCTTTAGAGGTGACTGCTGATCACTACCACGACTATAGCTCTTAATATCCTGACTACCGGCCAAACTTGGGAAAATATCGAGCACGCCTTCAAATGGAATATACTCTCCAAAAGGCACTAGACGCTGCTTCTTGTATAGGCCTTCCGCTTCTACACCTCGAGCAATCACGCTATTGTAAAATGGGGGATACTTATCCGTACTGGCATTGAATGCCGCTTTATCCTTATAAGGGATACCAGTTATCCATGTCGTATTGGTCGCATTAGCCATTTCTATCATTTCACTAATAAAGCCCGCAGCCTCATCCTGAAACATAGGAATAGATGATTCAGGCCACACCACAACATCACGTCCCCACTCAGTGCGTGTTAACTTCGCATAAATCTTTAGCGTTTCTACTTGATACTTAGTCAGCCACTTTATATCTTGTGAAATATTACCTTGAATCAATGACACTGACAGATCAGGTGTGCCCTTAGGTTTTGTCCATTGCGGATTGACCAGCCATAATGATGTGCTAATGGCTAATAACAGTACAGAAACGATGGCATAACTACTGCGCCGAAGCAGTAGCTCTACTAAACTTGCAGCCAATAGTATGGCAACAAAAGAGACGGAAAAAACACCAGCAACGGGTGCTAAGGACGATAACCAATACTCTTCAGTAAATGCATAACCAACAAACAGCCACGGAAAGCCTGTGAATAACCAAGTTTTTAACCATTCTTGTAGCACCCAAAGAGCAGCAAATGAAAAGGGTTGTTTGCCTACCATACGGTTAAAGACTAGTGCTAACAATCCATGAAATAGTCCCATACCGAGACCCATCAATGCAATCATAATCAATGCGAGCCACGTTGGTGTATCGCTATAATCATGGATAGCAGTATAGAGCCAAAAGCCGCCGACGCACCATAGCCCCATACCGTAAGCTTCACCGATAATAAAAGCGCGACGACCACTCATACTTGTCACCAACAGCGCATATAAAATCGCTGGTGATACTATTGCTAGCGGCCAAAACCCATAAGGCGCTAGCGAAAATAAAAAAATAGCTCCTGCAAGCCATGCTGCTACTAGCGTAAGCGATAGCGGTAATTGATTTAAGTGAGTACTCAAACGCTTTTGTAGATTAATAGTAGACAGGCGCATCGCAAATTATCCAAAATTATGAGCCTTGAATTTTTAATCAAAATCCAAAACTTAGATAGAGCCGTTAATACTACAGGCAGTATTTTAAAATAAAAACTGCTTATGATACCAGCCTGCACTGCTCAATGGATGAATTTACGTACTCCGTTTAATGGGTTATTATGCTACATTACCAAACGATATGAAGTGTTACTTGATCTTCTATAGCTCACAATATCTACAGTACATGAGAAAGCACTATGCCCCCCTTAAAAATAAAATCCAGTCTTATATGCAATCGTTATCTGTCTAAGGGGTTGCGTAGTACGTTATTATTACTGGCTGCCTCATCACTATTTGCTTGTAGCCAACCGAGTAGTGGCGTATCTGATGCAAGCACAACATCGGCATCAACTGAAGATGTTTTGGCTGTTCCAAAGACAGCTGAACCAAACGTTATAAATAATTCTATGATGACATCAGTAAGTAAACCAGACTTACTAAAAAACGTATCAGCCACTGTCTATAAAGATGCCAATTGCGGCTGCTGTAAAGAATGGATAAGTCATGCAGAAGATAATGGTCTAAGTGCAACCGCGCAAGATGTTGCGGACTTAGCCGTATTTAAAGAGCGCTACAGCGTTCCAAATGAAATGCGTTCTTGCCATACTGTAGTCACTACGGATGGTTACGTCTTTGAAGGTCATGTACCCGCTAAATATATGGCGCAGTTTTTAGAAAATCCGCCAGTACAAGCTATGGGTCTTGCCGTACCTGGCATGCCTATTGGTAGCCCAGGTATGGAGTATCAAAATAAATTCATGCCCTATCAGGTTATGCAGCTCAATAAAGACGGGACAACCCAAGTTTATGCTGATATTGAATCGGTAGAGCAGCAATTATAGTGTGTTAGCAGTTAAGAATACTTTGATTATAGTGTTAGCGTTAAAAGTAAATGAGGTAGGTATAAGACTGTTCTATTGCTTATAAAATGATTCTTCATCAAAAAATTCATTAGCTATTGCGACTTTAAAATTAAAAATAACTTTGAATTTGTAACTTTTGATGACAATGTAAGCGAATTTATCGGTTATTAACCCTTAAAATAGATAAATGACTAAGGGTTAATACAAGAATATACAGGATGTATCGAAACAATTACGTAATATTACATAAGCTAGTAGGGAATTAGCATCTATATTAATATTATAAATTAATTATATTATCTTAATAATTAGTTAGACCCTATATAGGGTAATTACTTCATCCAATAGAAAAACGTCTGAGGGTTAAATCTAAATTATAGATTTAACCCTCAGACGTTTTTTTTGCTTATAAAACAGTAGAAATTGTGGTCAATCTAGTCAGCTATATTCTGTACATGTTACACAAACTTACATTGTAAAATGTGGGATATTAGCAATTTTTTCGACATCAAAAAAGTATTTTTGGGGTTTTTAAGGGGAATGACAGGCTAAACAACCTATGCTAAAGTCGGCTTTGTGTTTTGGTCAGCAGCTTGATTTGTAACAGCTTCGTAAGACTTCAATGAGCTGTGATCGCCAATAATCATTTTTTATATGAATAATATGCAGCAGAAGTATCAGTCACTATGACATATATATACTTGAGTTATTGAGATTTAATTGACTGCGCTGTTGTTGATAACAGACGATTTTGAATTAACCGTAGGTATTAGATTTATGAAACAGGCTTTATTGATTTTGTCAGTACTGGGTATGGGCATAGCACAAACGAGTGGTGCTGCTATCACAATCTCTCAAACAAATAATACCATCACCAATACTTCTGTGGCATCAAACTACGGTTCATCAAAAAACATCTATAGCACCAAAAGTGGTGCTTATGTTTCTAATAATGATGAAATTAGTCAAGCAATTAGCAACCTAAGTGCGCAGGCCAAGCAAAAAGAGAATCAGCTTTCATCATTAAACAGCCGCTTATACGCTGAAAAACAACAGCAGCAAGTCAATAAGGTTCCTGACAGCAATTCAGCCCCCGCTATCGCTGCTGCTCGCGCCTCAAAAGTGGCTTTATCTGGCAGCTCTGGATATTGTGCCCGTTACGTACGTAAAGCACTACAATCAGCTGGTTATGAATTTACACCCAATCCTTCAGCCTATCAGTACGCCACTCGTGGCACGCTTGATAAAGCAGGTTTTAGCAAAATCAGTAATGATATGCCAACCCAAGTAGGTGATGTTATTGTCTATGATCGCTCATCAAAGCGCCCGCATGGCCATATCCAAATATTTGATGGCGAAAATTGGATTTCTGATTTCCGTCAGAACAGCATCAGCCCATACAGTGGTGTCTATGCTTATACGACATGGCGCGATTCAAAATACGTGGATGACGCATCCGCATCAGATCGTAATATCTACCTTGCTATGAATGATAAATAAGACTTTCTAAGTCAGCACAACATAGTTGTTATTTCCTCCAACCCAGTAGTGATCTTAATATCATTGCTGGGTTTTTTTGTGCTTAACATCAGGGCGTATTTAACCTTTCATGATTTGATCCGTCAGAAATGAACACTACTGATATCATTACTCATGACAGGAGTTATCGACAAGCGCGTTTAAAATGCCACATGATGACGCTGGTGCACTACTTGCACATTTCTGGCGCAAAACGGTCAAGTGATGCTTTAAGTGCATCAGTTCTTCCATTCGTATTTCCACAGCATGAATGTGCTCATCTAGCAAGTTATTCACATCGCCGCAGTCCTTGTCAGGCGACTCCCAGTATTCAAGTAAGATTCGCACATCATCTAAAGCCATATCGAGCGTACGGCAATGTAGGATAAATTGTAGACGCTCAATGTGCTCTTCATTATATAAACGATAATTCCCTTCGCTACGAAAAGGCTCGGGTAATAAACGCTCTTTTTCATAATAGCGAATGGTTTCTACTGTGGCACCTGTGCGTTTAGCGAGCTCACCAATTTTGATTGTCATAACAACCTCTATGATTTAAATAATTAAAGTGGCTGTAAAGACTAGCGCTAGAGAAATTAAAATTACGAAACTGTAGATAAATAACCTTGACTCTAAAGCCACTATAGGGTTCATAATATCATTATTCAAAGGGTAAATTATTATGAAATATCATATTGAAGGTATGGACTGTGCCAGTTGCATCGGCAAGATTGAAACAGCTTTGAAACGTATGCCTGGGGTTTCTGATGTTCAGCTGAATTTCGCTACAGAAACGCTAGAGCTAAATTTAGCCCCTGGTGCGCCGACTCAGGCTAGTGATATCGAAAAAACAATCAAAAGCCTAGGGTTCGGCATCTCTGCCAATACTGGTCAACAAACTGTATCGGCTATTGATATTGACAGCGACAATCAGATGGCTCCGCAGGATAAGCAATGGTGGCAAACTCAAAAAGGCAAACAGGTTGTTGGCCTCGGTATTTTGATGGGCAGCGGTTATGCACTGTCACTACTGTTGCCCGCTTATGGGATATGGGTGTTTGCCATCGCTGTGATTGTAGGCGTTTTTCCATTTGCGCGCAAAGCCTTAGCACTGGCTAAAACAGGTTCATTCTTTTCAATTGAAACGCTGATGTCCGTCGCCGTGCTTGGCGCACTTATCATTGGTGAAGCTGAAGAGGCCGCAGCGGTTGTCTTTTTGTTCTCAATCGGTGAACTGTTTGAGAGTATCGCTGCTGATCGCGCTCGCGCTGGCATCAGAGCCTTATCATCGCTGGTTCCGAAAAGTGCAATTTTACTTGATGCTCAAGGTGGGCAGCGTAACGTTCCAGCGACTTCATTACAAGTGAATGACCTTGTGCTGGTGCGTCCTGGAGATAGGGTATCTGCTGATGGTTCCATTGTTCAAGGTGCGTCCAGCCTTGATGATTCGCCCGTGACGGGAGAGTCTGTTCCTGTTGCCAAGACGATGGGTGACAATGTATTTGCAGGGTCAATTAACATCGATGGTGTGCTCCAAGTGCGCGTAGAAAAGACAGCCGCCGATAACACCATTTCGCGCATTATTGAGCTGGTAGAGCAAGCCCAAGCCTCCAAAGCACCCACTGCCCGTTTTATTGAGAAATTCAGTCGCTATTACACACCGGCAGTGATGGCTATTGCCGCACTAATTATTATCATTCCACCGTTAGCCATGGGTGGAGATTGGTCGACTTGGTTGTATCGCGGTCTAGCACTGTTGCTGATTGCCTGTCCCTGTGCTCTTGTACTATCAACACCCGCTGCCATCGCCTCTGGTCTTGCTGTTGGTGCGCGCCGTGGCTTGCTGATCAAAGGCGGTAGTGCTTTAGAAACTATCGGCCAAGTGAAGACGGTCGCTTTTGACAAGACAGGCACTTTAACTGAAGGCAAACCACGCGTGACCGATGTTGTTGCCTTTACACAAGAGGACTCAAGTATTCAAGGTCAGAATTCTCAAGGTCAAGATGAGATATTGGCACTTTTTGCCAGTGTGGAGACTGGTTCTAGTCACCCGCTTGCTGAAGCCATTGTTAGTCATGCTGAAGCTGCTAAAGTGTTCATACCTGTGGCCTTCAATGCTTCTGCAACTGCCGGTAAAGCGGTACACGCAACTGTCGCGGAGCGCGCGCTAGCTATCGGTTCGCCTGTTTACGCAGCCGATGAGGCATTGATTTCATCCACACAACAGGCGCAAATTGAGGCGCTGCAAAATGAGGGTAAGACCGTCTCTGTTCTTTTCGATGAGCAAAACCATGAAGTGCTTGGATTAATCGCGCTAAGAGACGAATTACGAGACGACGCTCATGAAGGTGTGGCTCAGCTCAAAGCGATGGGTGTGCGCTCCGTCATGCTAACAGGCGACAACCGCTTAACCGCTCAAGCACTTGCCAGTAATTTAGACGTGGAATGGGAAGCTGAGCTGTTGCCTGAGGACAAACTGCGCCTGCTTAACGAGATGAAGAACAACCGCAAAATAGCGATGGTTGGTGATGGTATTAACGATGCGCCAGCGCTAGCAACTGCCGATGTTGGCATCGCGATGGGTGGTGGTACCGATGTGGCCATTGAGACGGCCGATATCGCATTATTAAAAAGTCGTGTTACGGACATGGCTCATCTCATCGCACTTTCACGTGCCACCATGCGCAACATTCATCAGAACGTCATTTTCGCTTTAGGTCTCAAAGGCGTCTTTCTGATCACGACCATATTCGGCATTACTGGACTATGGATTGCGGTTCTAGCTGATGCTGGAGCAACAGTGATCGTTACTCTTAATGCGTTACGTTTACTGCGCTTTAAAGGCGCGCCTCCACTGGTAAATCCGCCTAAAGTAGTTAAATAAAACCCTTCGAAATCAATTAAAAACTAGAGATAGCAGCAGATTTCGGGGTGGGTTCTAATAATAAAAATTCCACCGCCACAGTAAACTGCAACCGCATTAGAGTAAATAAGGTTAGACCGTATGTTGATTACAGAATTGGGCTATTTTGCCTTGCTTACCGCTTTTGTACTGGCGTTATTGCAGGTAATTCTGCCAACTATTGGTGTTATTCGTAACCAAGTTGCTTGGCAACGACTAGCCCCTAGCCTAGCTTGGGCACAGTTTGCCGCCATGATAACGTCATTTGGCGCTTTGATAGCAGGTTTTTATTATAATGATTTTAGCCTCAGTTACGTCGCGCAGCATTCTAATACGCTGTTGCCTTGGTACTATAAGTTATCGGCGACATGGGGCGGACACGAGGGCTCTTTGCTGCTATGGATGACCATCATGGCCACATGGTGTGCACTGGTATCATACTTTAGTCGCGGCTTGCCGTTATCAATGCGTGCGCGGGTATTAGTTATTTTGGCCGGTGTACAGTTAATGATGCTAACGATGCTGATATTTACCTCGTCACCGTTTGAGCGTACCTTACCCAATCTAGCGGTCGATGGCGCTGATTTAAATCCTGTCCTACAAGATTTCGGTCTGATTATTCATCCGCCCATGTTATATATGGGCTATGTGGGTATGGTAGTACCTTTTGCATTTTGTATGGCGGCATTGTGGGAAGGGCGTTTAGATGCTGCTTGGACACGCTGGTCACGTCCATGGGCGCTCGCGGCTTGGGGATTTTTGACCATTGGTATTGCACTGGGCTCGTGGTGGGCCTACTACGAGCTTGGCTGGGGCGGTTGGTGGTTTTGGGATCCGGTAGAGAATGCCTCGTTTATGCCTTGGCTTGTCGGCTTAGCATTGCTGCATTCATTAGCAGTCACTGAAAAGCGCGGGGTGTTTAAAGCATGGACCATCATGCTGGCTATTTTCGCCTTTGCCTTAAGCTTGCTTGGCACGTTCCTGGTACGCTCTGGAGTCCTTACCTCAGTGCATTCGTTTGCCGCTGATCCGACGCGTGGTTTGGTTATCTTAGCTATTCTTGGCATTATCATCGGTAGTGGTCTATTAATGTTTGCCGTTCGAGGTTGGCGTTTAACCGTTGAAAGTCAATATCAGCTGATTTCACGTGAGTCCTTTTTAGTGATCAACAACGCCATCATTTTGATTGCAACCTTAGTGGTGCTGCTCGGCACCCTTTACCCTATTATCGCTGATGCTTTTGGTTTAGGACAAGTGTCCGTTGGCCCTCCTTATTTTAATGCATTATTTGTACCTTTAACGTGGCTGTTATTAATAGCTATGGGTATGGGCTCAAATATTCGCTGGAAAAAAGACACCCGTCCACTACTGGGTATAGGCATGGTCATCGCCGTTAGTAGCTTAGTATTAGCCGCCATTATTACTTACTTTGTTAATCCATCGTCTATGCTTAATATTGGTGTGACTTTAGCCGTTAGCTTTTGGGCACTGCTAT
This sequence comes from Psychrobacter sp. NPDC064578, assembly GCF_044901245.1. Classification (NCBI taxonomy): domain Bacteria; kingdom Pseudomonadati; phylum Pseudomonadota; class Gammaproteobacteria; order Moraxellales; family Moraxellaceae; genus Psychrobacter; species Psychrobacter sp. NPDC064578. Next base: position 6,410 of record NZ_JBJDPI010000015.1, on the reverse strand, counting down.
GGATGGCAGTTGATTTTAAAGATAAAACTAAGAATGCGCCTAATCTTTTTAACGGTTTGCGGCAGTTGCGTCTGAGCTATTGGGGTCAACAGACTGCTCATATTGGCGTATTGGTTGCTGTCATTGGCATAGCCTTTACTAGTAGCCTGAGTATTGAGCGTGACGTAGCAATGGGTATTGGCGATACAGTCAATGTTCAAGGTTACGATTTTGAAGTAACTGAATTTTTTGAAATAAAGGGTAGTAACTTTGATGCAACGCAAGCGCAAGTGGTGGTATCCAAAGACGGTCGTGAAGTGGCGAAACTGACTCCAGAAAAGCGTACTTATATTATCAGCACGATGCCAACAACTGAAGCTGCTATTGACCCCAGTCTTATGCGCGATGTTTATGTCGCACTGGGCGAACCTATTGCCGATGGTAGTAACCAATGGGCATTAAGGATTTATGTAAAACCATTAATTCGCTGGATTTGGTTAGGGGCAATTATCATGGCTCTAGGTGGATTAATTAGTATGCTTGATAAACGATACCGCATCAAAAAAATTAAAGCTCCGTTGCTAGTTACTGGTAGTTTGGCTACTTATGGAGTCAATGAGGTAGCTATTGAGCAGGCAATCTCAGTATCGACGATGTCGACACTAAAGGAGAAGTAAATGACTATGTCGAATAACACTCCTGAGCAAAAAGATAGCCAAAACAGTAAGCAGCGTAACCCAAAGGCAATGAAAAAAAAGCAGATGAAGCTATGGTTCTTAATTCCGCTTATCCTCTTTTTTGGTTTGGTAGTTATATTGTACATGCGCTTAGGTAAACCAACAGACATTGTGACCAATACCGCTCTTGAGCGTCCGGTTCCTGCCTTTGAGCTGCCGTTATTAGCAGATACTACCCGTACTATCACCAATAATAATTTGCCAGATAAGCCGTTTTTACTTAATGTTTGGGGCTCGTGGTGCCCAACTTGCATTATTGAGCATCCGTTTTTAATGCAACTAGAAGAGCGCGGCGTTGATATCGTTGGTGTGAATTATAAGGATGAGATTGGTAATGCGCTCAGTTACTTAAACCGAGGCGGTGATCCATTTTCTATGTCTATTCAGGATTCATTGGGTCAGTTTGCTCTAGACTTAGGCATAACTGGTGCGCCCGAAACCTTTGTTGTGGATGGAGATGGCATCATTCGTCAGCATATTGTTGGTGAGATTAATGAAGCCAATTGGCAACAGCGTGTTAAGCCGTGCCTGACCGTACTTAATGAGGCTAATAAGAACAACGATAGTCCTGATCTCATTCAGGTTGAGGAGATGTGCAAATGAACGTTACTCGAATAAGAGCTCCTCAAATAAAACTCAATATAATTTTAAAACTAGCAAGCTTAATACTAGCGTGTTTGCTTAACATGACGGCAAACGCAGCTATTGACGTATACGATTTTGATTCACCACAGCAAGAAGCTCAGTATCGTGGATTAATAGAAGAGTTTCGCTGCCCAAAATGCCAAAATCAAAACCTTGCAGCCTCTGATGCACCGATTGCACAGGATCTAAAGCAAAAAGTCTATGATTTAATTAAAGATAGACGTAGTGATGCTGAAATACGCGCCTATATGCAAGAGCGCTACGGTGACTTTATTAGCTACAAGCCGCCTATGCGACCATCGACATGGATCCTATGGTTTTTTCCACCATTATTATTGCTCGTCTTAATTGTTGGTTGGTTTTGGCAAAGTAAACGCCGCCAAGTTGTCGCCCGTGGCCAAAACGGCGTTACAGTGAACAGTACTGCTGCCTTGACCTCTGCGGAAAAGGCTGAGCTTGATCGTCTATTATCGCAAGCTGAGAATGTCGACCACGATATTACTAGCATAGAGGACAAAAAATGACTCTATTTTCTACTTTTGGCTTATTTGTAGCTCTAAGCTTGCTGATTGCTCTTATATTTGCGCTAATTGCTATTATGCCATGGCTACGAGCACCGCGTTTGCAGTCCAAACCAATAGACAATCAACTGCTAGATATTAATGTTGCAGTATTTCGCGAACGTTTAGCTGAGCTACAAACAGATAAAGACAGCGGTACTATTAATAATAGCCATTATCAAAATCAAAAGCTGGAACTGGAGCGTCAGCTATTAGATGCGCAGCGTCAGATAACACCTATGGTCACCCCTGATGTCAAAAGCCGTTTAATTGTCGCAGCTTGGATCCCAATATTGGCTGCAATGGCGTACTTACTAATAGGCAATCGTACGCCCGTGTTTGATTCGTGGACAAGCGAGGACAAAGTAGGACAAGTGGCTGATGACCTATTGACGGCTAAGATTGATAAGCCACCAAAGTGGGCGACTGAAAACGGTCGTCAGTTGATTAGCGCTATGCAGACCAACGTCCATCGTAACGCTGATGATCCTAATCGCTGGATGCGCCTATCTGAGCTTTTCTTATCGATGGAGGCGACTGGCTCTGCTTTAGAAGCCTTATCGCGTGCCTATCGTTTAGCACCTGATAACGAGGAGATTGCTACTACTTATGCTCAGACTAGTTTTTTTGTTAATGAAGGTCAGTTAGACGCCAATATTCGCCGTGTATTACAAGCTATATTAGCTAAGAATCCGCAGCATGAACGGGCTCAAATGCTCATGGCAATGGGTGAGACTCGTAGTAGTAACTTTGCCCAAGCGCAAGGTTGGATTAAACGCTTACAAGGCAGCATTGTGGCCAAACCAGGTGATCATACTAAAGCTTTAGCAAGCTTAGATGAGTTAAGCAACTACGTTAGCACGCAAGAAAAGCAAGCGCTAGAAGGTATTGACGTGACAGTGAAAATTAACGCTAATTTATTACCGTTAGTGAAAGCTGATGATGTGTTGTTTGTTGCGATACGTGACGTTAAAGGAGGTCCACCGTTTGCCGCCAAACGTTTACCCATTAGTATTATCAAGCAAGGTGAGGCTAGTATCCGCTTAAGCAATCTTGATGCGATGATGCCAGATCGCACGTTAAATTCAGCTCGTAGTGACAAAACTCAGTTAGCAGTCGTTGCTCGTATTAGTCATAGCGGTAATGCCATAGCAGAATCAGGCGACTTATCGGGTAATCCTATAATGATTAGCGTTGAACAGACTCAGGTTAATGTTGAAATCAATCAACAGATTCCCTAATAAAAAATTAGGGGCTGTCCTAGATAACTAGTTCAAACCCTGTTTAACCCATTGTTTTAATTGTAGTAATTGCGACTTTGGGTCACTGTGATTAAAACGCCACTCACATTCCTTTAAATAGAGTTGAAAATGTTCTTTTGGAACTCCGTTAAACTTACGTAGATGCCGTTTAGCTTGGTTCCAAAAGTTCTCTATACCATTAATGTGATTCTTGTCATTAACAAAGGTTTTGGAGTGGTTGATACGATAATGAGTAAACTCACTGACATCTAATGCGTTATAGCTTTTAAATGAGTCAGTATAAACAATGCTATCAGGCTTCACTTTTTCTCTTATGATGGGGATCAAAGTATCTGCTTTAGCATTGGGTATAATACAAGCGTAGACCTTGCCATTACGCTTTAATAGACCAAACACGGGCACTTTGCTACCAGCACCTCGCCCTCGCTTGCCTTTACGAGTTCCACCAAAGTATGATTCGTCTACTTCGATTTCGCCTTCAAATAGACCAGGGTCTTGACTATTCTCGTAAATAAGCAGTCTTAGCCTATGAAAGTAATAACTGGCTGTCGTTTTATTAATACCAATTAGGCTTGCTGCTGTTCTCGCGGTAGAACCGGCAACAAATAACTCGATTAGTCTGCTTTGTTTATACCAACTTAGTTTACTCTTTCTCATAGTGCTATCCTAAATAATTTTACTTATCTAGGACAGCCCCAAAAATTATTACCGTAAGTTTCATAATACCAGAGCGGTAAGTGGAGCCGTTTATGAAAGTGGCGCGATTAATAATCGTATACCAAAAACATATACGTTTAACATTGTTCATTGTATAAACATAGATAAAGGAAACAACTATGACTGAATCTACCGACAGATTAGATAGTACTAAATTGAATAGCGTTGAATCGGCTAGTACTAATATTGCTGACAAGAAGGTACCTATAGCTGTGAGTAGTACTCATCAATCGATTGACTCTAAAACCATAAATCATACGCCTAAAGCTATGTACGTGACTTCAGGCAACTCAATAACACCTAAAGATAAGTTGGACAAAATGCCAAAAATGGTTGCCAATGGCAGTCGCGCTTTTATCTGGTATTTGTTGGCGATAATGGTATTAATACTTGATCAATGGACTAAGTGGTTGGCCCAAACCACATTAGCGTTCAATGACCCCGTACCGGTCATTGAACCATTTCTCAACTGGACACTCGCTTATAACTATGGGGCAGCATTTAGCTTTTTAGCCAACGCTGGCGGTTGGCAGAAATGGTTTTTCTCAGGCTTAGCTTTTGTAATGGCTATCTTTTTAACGGTTTATTTAATCAAAGCGCCACGTGCAGCCAAGCTATTATCTATGGGGTTGGCCTTAATGCTTGGTGGTGCGATTGGCAACTTAATCGATCGTTTAAGAATTGGTAAAGTGGTTGACTTTATCCATGTGCATTATGCTGATGTCTGGAATTATCCTATTTTCAATGTTGCAGATATAGGTGTCTGTGTCGGTGTCGCATTGATTATAATTGACATGATATTTTTAGAAAGTAAGCGTAATAAATAAGCACATTGATACCGATTATCACAAACAAAATGAACTAGCGTCGTATTCACTCTATACGGAAAAATACTTTTTATACTTGAGTATGTTTATAAAATGTGAACTGGAAGGTAATGTATGACTGGTATAGGTACTCACTCATTTTAGGTCTTAAAACTCAATACTTAAAAGCTCTGCGTAGAGCCATTATTATAGAGACATTGAATAATCCATAAATTCTTTATTGATAATAACAAAAGGAAAATACAGTGTCACAGACTCAGCCAACTATTGAAAAAATTCACAGCCTTAGAAAAAAACAAGAGACAGCGTTAAAAAGTCTTACCCTTATAGGCTATCTAGAAGGCACCTCTTTCTTATTATTGCTCTTCATCGCCATGCCACTAAAATATATGATGGACATTCCAGAAGGTGTGAAATACATCGGTATGGCACACGGTATGTTGTTTATTACCTATATCATAATACTTATAGGCTCAGCTATCAAAATGAAAATGCCTCTTTGGGCAATACCTGCGGGCGTACTCGGCTCACTCTTACCTTTTGGCCCATTTATATTCGATCATTTACTAAAAAAGAACTTGCAGGAAAATGTAAGTAAAGAAGCCTAGAACAAGCTCTGCTATAAATGCCACAAACGTATCTTATTACTCAAGATTATTTTTCCTAACTAAATCACAAGCCGCCATCACTCATCGTGGCGACAAATGAATAACATTGAGCAGAAATTAATCACAATAAAACTTTAATTCAGACCCAGTATGAATAGTCTCACACTCCAGTTACTTTTCGAACTTATCTTACATACTATCGACAAACCCGTTTTGTTTAAAAGCTAAACAGGTTTTGTCATCCGCGATGGCTTTCCTGTTATCGTAGGGTATACCCCAGGGGCACTATCAAAACAGGTCTCTTAATCAATTAATAGTCTACTTATAATAGACTGCAATAATGGAACTACTTATAACAGACTATTTTAGGTGTTTATGTTTATCAGAGCATAGAGCGCCAATCAAAGATCAAGATGCCAAGCGTGCCAAAAGTGAGCTCATATAGCTTGCTGCTGATCATGGTCACAAAATTGCCGCCTTCTATGTTGAAAACGAGTCAGACGCAACTTTAATACGTCCACAGTTAATGTAACTGATAAATGATGCCCATGAAGGCGATATAATTTGGTTGAGCAGATTGACCGCTTAGCACGTTTAAACCAAGCTGATTGGGATACTCTCAAAAGAATGCTATTAGAAAAGAAGCTGGCGGTAGTATCAGAAGAGCTACCGACCTCTTATATAACGCCTCAATCTGATAGCAGCATTGTATTTATGAGCAGCGTATTACAGGCCATCAATTCGATGATGCTTTATATGCTCGCTGCTATTGCTAGAAAGGACTATGAAGATCGACGTAACCGTCAGATGTAAGGTATTTCTCGTACTAAGGTAGAAAGTAAATATTCAGGACGTAGGAAAGATACCGAGAAGCGTAAGATTATCGCTAGCCTTCTGAAATCTGGGCGTAGTTATTCTGAAATACAAGCTACAGCTAAGTGCTCGCGTCATTTGATAGCTGTATAGCTAAATAAATACTCAAATACTCAAATACTCAAATACTCAAATACTCAAATACTCAAATACTCAAATACTCAAATACTCAAATACTCAAATACTCAAATACTCAAATACT
>NZ_JBJDPI010000014.1:0-71430 GCF_044901245.1 Psychrobacter sp. NPDC064578 | reverse complement strand
AGGCTAAGTTTCTACGCCAAGGATGGATGGAGAATAATCTACCTAAACTGTTTCATGATATGGGCTGTATCGATTTTATAAAGACTTAACTATATAAAAGTGCCCACCTTACTGCTAGTGCTGAGTACAAAGAATGAAAGATGGTGATGTGTTTCAAAAAACTAATTTGGGCAGAGAAGAGATTAAATCTCAGAGTCTCGGCATATTGCCGCGTGAAGCAAGAACATTGCTCATTATGATCGATGGCAAACGCACGTATCAAAGCTATCTTGATACGCTTGATCGTAGCAAAATGTTTGCCGATTTTGGCGGTGTTGCACCACTATTTGAGTTGCTGTTAGGGCTTGAGTGTGTAGAGATAGTGGGCGCTGATAATGCTGCCTCTCAAATATCCACTGCGCCGCAAATACCGCCGGCTTATCAGTCTCAAGCATCGTCGTCTGAAAGAAATATTGAGACAGAGTTTGATCGCACCTTTAATGATAAAGGTCTCAATAAAATGGCAGCATTAGGCAAGAAATCAATCAGTAGTATTTTCAAGGCTAGGTTGTCTGGTGCGAGCTACGAAACGATAAAGTCAGAGTTGGCCAACTATATTGAAAAAAACGCCCCACCAGTAGAAGCTTGGGGTTATTTGTTGAGTTTAGAACAATGCGGGGATAGCTCGCAATTATTGAGCTTGGTCAAAGAAATACAGAGCACCAGTAGCAGTAATTTATCACGCGGCATGAATGATTTTATCAAAAAAATTCAACGTTAATATATACGCGACTTATGTTATAAAAAAATGACTTATACCACAAATACTCGGTTATAAAAGACAGTAGCTGGGTGGTGATAGGTGAAAAATTTAGCAAACTAATTGGAGTGTTTTGTGGAATCAGCTGAGCTTTCAGAATTAAATCGCCTAAAAATGCATCATGGCGAGCATATTATTCTGCGTTTAACTTATATTAGCCGTTACAACACCGACAATCCTCAAGGTGAAGTAACGCGCATCCTGACACAGGCTCAGCAAAATAATGAGCGTAATGGTATTACGGGTGCTTTGGTGTTCAATCACAATTATTTTTTGCAAAGTATTGAAGGGGCGAGACCCGTCATCAATGAATTGCTCAGAAAACTGGTTAAAGATGATCGGCATCATGGCTTACAAGTTATCGAATGCCGTGAAGTAGAGCTGCGCCATTGGAGTAAATGGTCAATGAAGTATTTGATTCCGAGCGATGAAAACAAAGGACTTGCGCTCAAATTTTCGACAGGTACTCAGTTCAATCCTTATTTGATGAACACCAATCAAATCATGATGTTAATTGAGACGTTATCAGACCTTCAAGAGCAAGAAGCAGTGAGCGCCGCCAAAAAGAAGAAACCATGGTTTTCTATTGGCTAATTGACTGACGTGTATAAACGCTAAGAACCATCACACCCATGACATTTTACAAGAGATAAGATATGACATCAGCAATGGAAGATGCACACATTTTGATGAGCATGACATACGCTAGCCGTGCCAACCCAGATGTATCGGCCAACGACTTCAACGAAATCTTGCAGCAAGCACAAGTAAATAATGCTGCCAATGGCATCACTGGTATGCTGACGTTTAATAAAGATTATTTTTTGCAAACCATTGAAGGGCCAAGAGCACAGATCAATCGTCTGTTATATAGTTTAATTGCTGATCCGCGTCATCATGACTTGCAGGTTATTGAAACACGTGAATTAAAGCATCGAGCATGGTCTAAATGGTCCATGAATTATGCTTCCCCGACTGAAAAAAATGCGGCGATTTATTTAAAATATTCGACAACGATTGATTTTAATCCCTATTTATTGAGCGCCGAAGCAGCCTATAATTTGATGAATGAGCTTAGTGATCAGCATGATTAATCAATGGAGATTTTAACTAATCGGTAGGTATATATGGAAACAATCGGTTGCTATTTTTAATGGATTTATGTTTGCTGAGTTATTCGTTTAACCGTTTTTAGGACATTGTTTATAGAGACTGATTTTATCTTAAAATTAATAACTGTTTACGAATAACTATTAAATAAATAGTGGTTTTTCATTTACCCGATTTTACTATTCACTGACCTTTGTTATAGAAGATATAATAATCTACTGTTGTGATAGCAAGGTTTTTTGTTTATATTATCTACGCCCTTAGGTATTGTGGCTAACAATATTTTATTTGGTTGAAAAAATATCGATTTGTGACATTCATCGTTGTATTTAATGATGAATAAGTCATTCTTAGTTCTTAATAGTGAATAATATCTATTAAGGTTATATTTTTTATCTTACAATTGGATTTATTATGAGCAAAAATACTGCCATTGATTTAGAAAACCTGAACGTTGATGAGCTACGTGCCATCACTGAAAATGCTCAGCAGCTTATTGCCAAAAAACAACATCAGCGTTTGTATGATGCTTATATGCAGTTTGAGAAAATTGCAGAAGACAGCAATGCCTCTATCGAAGAAATTCTAAAAGCTGGTGAAACGCTAGAGAAAAAACGCAGCATCAAGTATCGCAATACTGACAATAACGAAGAAACGTGGACTGGCCGTGGTCGCAAGCCAACGTGGTTGGTTGAAGCGCTAGCAGCAGGTCGTAGTATCGAAGATTTTGCAATCTAATAGTGTAGTGGCTAACAAGATGATGTTGGTTTAGATTTAGCAAGGTGCAATTTTTACCAAAGACTATTTAAAATAAGCGTTTGTTTGAATAAGTCCCGTTTTAAAAAAGCGCCAGGTTACATCTACTCTGATCATCGGGCTTGTTTCTCATGATTTGCGTGTAATTATAGCGTTTGATCGTGATAGTCCTTTCGTCTTAGGAGCTGATAAAAGTCAGTATCTTTATTGCCATTATTTTGGTAAAAAGATACTGGCTTTTTTTCTGTCATCTGTATGCCATTGTTTGTTATGATAATGACGTTTTTGTCTTATATAAGAGTTATGCAACCGTGCCCCAAGTATCTGCGTCGTCTCATAAGCGCCCTCGTAAGCTGTGGTGGCTGGTTGGGTTTGTATTATTTGCATTATTTGCTGTGTTGCAAATGCCAGCGGCGTGGCTGCTTGAAAAGTATGCTCCCGAAACGCCTTATGTACAGCATGTGTCGGGTAATTTATGGCAAGGCTCCGTTATCTGGCAGATGCCTTTAGCAGCGACACCGCTCACAGGTACGGCAGAATGGTCGTGGCAGCCATGGCATTTGTTATTGGGTAAGATAAGTGCAGAGGTCGATATCACTTCAGCACAAACTCGCCTCAATGGACAAGTAAAGATAGGCAGCAACTCATGGCAAGTGGATAATATGAGCGGCAAGATAGCACCTGAGACGTTGGCAAGTTTGGTTGATTGGCAATTGCCCAATACACCGATTCAGGTCAATAATGTCTCGCTCAGCCGTCAGTCTGGCTCAAGTGCCGCCGCAGAAAACGCTTCAACAAAAAATTCATCTGGTTTTAGTCAAGCGGATGGTCAGTTGACATGGGTCGGCGGTGAGATAGGCTATCCTAGCGGTGGCAAGGTTTTTTATCTGACCATGCCTGCGATGCGTGCTGAGTTAAGTGCCGAGCAAAAAAATAATAAAAACCTGCTCCATATCAATTTATTAAACAATCAAGATAAGCGCTTGGGCGACTTATATATCGACGGCGATAATATGTTGGATGTCAGTTTGACGCAGCGTTTATTAGAAAGTATGCCTGAGTATAAAGGGCAAGCACCCCAAGATACCCCAGTTGTCAGTGTGCGTCAGCCGCTATTAAATGGGCTGGGGACACGCTAGATGATGAATGTTTCTACCACTTTAAAACCTGTGCTTAACACCCTTAATCGATTCTCAGGTTGGGTATTGTTATTGGCTGTTGCTTGGTTATGTTGGACAGCGGCTCGATTACTATGGTTGTTGCTCGCCGCACCATTGGCACCGATGCTGCCACCAGCAGCTTTGCAAAACACATCGGCATCTGGCAAGGACTATAGTGGATTATTTGCTATTTTTGCAGACCCTGATCCTATTGCAGCAGCAGTGCAGCTACCGCCCAATGTCAATCTAAAAGGCGTTCTGTTAGCAATGCCAGAGAGCATGTCCTCGGCACTACTGGATGTCAATGGTGAAGTGAAAAACTATCGAATCGGTGACGCGCTAAAAGACAGTGGCTATACCCTTGTCGCTGTCGACTGGAACTCGGTTGTCATCGCTGATGCCAGTGACAAGCAAACCGTCATTAGCATGCCAGCCGCGATGCCATTAGACCAAAGTGACATGATCGCAGGTGCCGTCAGTAATCAGCGCTTGCCAGATAACAGCATGCTGCCAAACGCCCCTCAGCCTACACAAAATACTGAGGAGGCGTCCGCTGCGACAGGCAGTGACAGTAGTCCGCAATCTGCTATCGATGAGGCGGTCACAGAATTGCAAGAAAACCCTGCCAGTTATTTGAGTAGGATGGGGGTTATGGCAGCAGGGGAAAGCTATCAAGTGACGCCTGCAATGCCAGCAAAGCTGCGTAATCGTCTAGGGCTTGAGCCAGGTGATAAAGTGCTAACGGTTAATGGTCAAAGCGTGGGTAGTAATCCTGCCCAAGATGCTAGTGTGCTGCAACAGGTACAGCAATCAGGTGAGGCGCAAATAGAGGTGCAACGCGGCGATCAAGTCATTACCATTCGTCAGCAGTTTTAAGCACAATAAATGGGTGAGAACTCTTATTTTGAATAAACAAGTTTTAAGTAAACAAGTATTTAGATAGTGCCACTTAAATAATGCCATTGTGGGCAGAACGTTAAGTGAGCAAAGCAATCATTGAGCACCTTAGCACACAATAAATCCAGTACATACTAAGCGACATCACTGTAGGTAATCATCAATATGGTAAGTTTTCATAATTTTTCAGTCACGCCTCTGTACCATGTTTTGCAGCGCCTGATGCGCCTGTGTCGTCCTATTTGCCTAGCCGTACCATTATGGGCTGCCAGTACGGGTCTTGCGAGTGCTGAGAGCTGGAAAGTCAACTTACAAGATGCCGATATCAAAGCCTTTATTAATGAGGTGGCAACCATCACTGACCAAAACTTTGTCCTTGATCCGCGTATTAATGGCAATGTGACGGTGATTTCTAACAAAGCCTTGTCCCGTGACGAAATATATCAGCTGTTCTTGAGTGTGATGCAAGTCAACGGTATTGCAGCGATTGACTCGGGAACGACCATCAAATTGGTGCCAGATAATGTCGCCAAACAATCTGGCGTGGCTGTTGATTTACGCGGTGACAGTGTTGGTGAGGCGTTAGCTACTCGTGTTATTTATTTAACCAATACCCAAGCTGCAGAAGTGCTGGGTGTCATCCGTCCGCTTATGCCCCAATCAGCTCATGCCGCTGCCGTACCTGGTGTCAATGCCTTAGTATTGTCCGATCGTGCAGATAGTCTTAATCAGCTGACGTCGCTTATCCGCGATTTAGATAGCAACGTCAATGACAGTTTGCAAGTGATACCACTACGTCACGTCGATGCTGAACGTATGATGGAATTGATTAGCGCCTTGGTTGCAAGCGCTGGTAGCGGGCAAGCACAAGGTGGTAATAACCAGCTTAAAGTCATCGCTGACACCTCTAGTGATAGATTGTTGGTGAAAGGCAGTCCGGAGATGATTGCTAAAGTCAAAGAGATGGTCAATCAATTGGACACCACGCCTACAAGGCGTTTGAGTGGTCTGCGCGTCTTTCGATTAAAATACGCCAGTGCAGGTCATATTGCAGATATGCTACGCGGATTGCTCGCCAATCAATCTATTAATAGCGCTGGAGCAACATCCTCGTTAGAGTCTGCATCATTGAACGATTCCAGTAGCACGGGCGCTACCTTGACTAATGAGTCTAGCACTAACACAACGAACAACGCGACGACCTCAGCGACCTCTGGTGCCAATTCGAGTAGTACTGGTACAGGTGTTGGCGGGCGACCTTTTAGTATTATCGCTGATGAAACCCAAAATGCCGTTATCGTCAATGCAGCACCTGAGCTGATGTTTGAGATTGAAGATGCGGTCAATCAGTTGGATAGTCGCCGCGCGCAAGTATTGATTCAAGCGGCTATTGTAGAAGTGTCAGGTGATGATGCGACCCAGCTTGGTGTGCAATGGGCGCTTGGCAATGCCAATAGCGGCTACGGAGTCGTAAACTTCAATAACGTAGGCGCGAGTGCTACAGCACTTGCTGCCGCGGCGTTGGGTGGCGGTGCCGCCAGTATCAGTGCAGCAGCAGGCTCGATAGCTGGTGCTTTGATTGGTATTGGTGATAGCAGCAAAGACAGTCAGGGAAACACCCAGTTTTATGGGGCTATCTTGCAAGCGCTTGATTCTTCTACCAGTGCCAATCTGCTGTCTATGCCATCAATTTTGACATTGGATAACGAAAAAGCCAGTATTTTAGTGGGTCAAAACGTGCCTTTTGTGACAGGTTCCTTTACCACCAGTGGCAACGATTCTAGCAACCCCTTTCAAACCATTGATCGTCAGGATATTGGTATCAACCTAAATGTCATTCCTCATATTGGCGACAATGGCACCGTACGCTTGGAGGTCTCGCAAGAAGTCTCATCCGTCGTGCCTGGTAGCACTGGAAATGCTACTGGTTTGGTGACCAATAAAAGCCTCATCAATACGACGATTCTGGCTGATGATCAGCAGACCATTGCTCTCGGTGGCTTGATGCGTGAAAACAGCACCACGCGCCAACAAAAAGTCCCTGGCTTGGGTAATGTGCCGGTCATTGGTCGACTGTTCCGCTCTGACAATGACACGACGCAAAAAAGCAACTTAATCATATTTTTACAGCCAACCATTTTACGTGATGGCAGGGCAGTCGCCAGTGTCACCGAACGCAAATTTAACCAAATGCGCGTCCTACAATTGGTCATTGATAAAAACGGTACCATTAAACAGCTGCCATTGAGCGGTACAGAAGGTTGGAATGGCGATGTTAGCGCAGATTATGAATTGATGCCGCTCAATCCCCTTGTTCCTAAGCGTGATCAGACACCAAAGTCTCAGTCTCAAGGTTTTACCAAAGTAGACAGTCCTAATAATGGTATGACAACTTATCCTTTAAATCGTTAAGCACTCAAAAAAGCGCTTTATTAATGATAGGTTAATAAAGCGCTTGCCTCCTATTCTTATAGCATGTAGAGACACGGTGTAATAAATAAACTACGCCGTACATTAGCTTGCGTATTCATAACACAGATAAACATAGCAGTTTTTATATCGCAGTATACTAATGAGTAATTGAGTAGTAAGTATGAACACTTGCTGATAAATATTGCAGATGATGATATAAAGGTAGGGGTGGAAGCAATGACAAGTCATACAAATACTAAAAAGTGGTTTTTATTAGCAGTCGCTGCCACCGCCTTATTAGTGGTTCCTCGGCGTAGCAGTCGACAAGCTGATACCAGAGCGTTAGATGAGCACTCAGATGAGCACAATGCAAAAGCCAATCATGATAATACTAATAGGGCGTGTTGAAGGTCTCTTTATTTATCAAAAGCTCTTTTGTTGATGAGTATTTTTCTAACTGTCGAAATCATTTTAAATAAAGTTGCCATCCTAAAGTGTTCATTGACGTGATGATTGCTACAAAATGACAAATAATGTCTATTGAATGACAAATCACGGAACGCCTCGCTGAAAACTATTAATTTTGGAGTCTATCAATGACCCCTATCGCTTCACCTAAGATGATCAAACAGCCCTTACCTACTATTTATCCTCTCATTGACACGCATACTCATTTTGATGCCCCAATATTTGATGATGATAGAGAAATACTGACGCAGCAGGCTCACACTCAGGGAGTATGCCATCTTGTATTAGTGGGTTATCTATATCAGTATTTTGAGCGGATGTATGAGACTGAGCGCCTGTTAAATACGCTGTCATTACCTACGACAGTCAATGTCAATAGACAAAAAGTGTCAAATTTTAGTAGCCATATTGCGATCGGTTTGCATCCTTTTTATATTAAACAACATACTGACGATCATTTAACCGCCATGGCAAAAAGGATTGCTGATAAACGCCCATTAGCAATCGGCGAGATTGGTTTAGACACCTTTACTGAGGCGATGAAAGCGCCTGACATATTTGCCAAACAAGTACGATTTTTTAAGGCACAATTGGACATGGCGGTGACTCACCAGCTGCCAGTGATGCTGCATATTCGTAAAGCACATGCAGAAGCGTTGGCCATACTAAAAGCGCATGACTACGATGCACACAAACTTGGCGGTATCGCGCATAGTTTTAGTGGTGGGACGCAAGAAGCCAAAGCATTTGTTAAGTTGGGATTTAAGCTTGGGGTTACCGGTCAAATCACTAATCCCAATGCTAAGAAACTGCGCCGCGCCATTCAAGCAGCGGTTGATAGCTATGGTGTTGAATGTTTGGTGATAGAAACGGATTGCCCTGATATGACGCCTATCATGTGTCAAATATCTGACCATGATTCATCAGTGCCAAATCAAAACTCAGACAGTGCACGGAGGAGTACAGCCGTACATAATAGAAATGTACCTGCCAACTTACCATGGGTATTGCTAAGCTTGAGTGAGTTGCTCAATGTACCACCCGCCAGTCTTGCTAAGCAATTGTGGCACAACAGTTGCAGTGCTTTGCAAACAAAATGGGATTATCCGTTGTCGTAGTGCCACATATTTTAGTCACTGACGGTTTATTGTATGGCTAGCCATTGATATGATAGTGAATGAGATAGCCGTGAATAAAGAAATTGACGTAATATAAGCGCCACCAAAATAATTTAAAAGAGTATTTAATCTGTTATGAGTGAAATACAACCATTTGAGCAAACAATGACAGAGTCCATTGGCACCGAAGACGTTACAAAGACAGAAGAGCTGAGCGAAGACAATGTGCAATATGAGCGCCGTTTTCAAGGTACGCGCACTCTTTATGGTACGGCAGCTGTCACTACTTTTGCCGATGCGCATGTATACGTTATTGGCGTCGGAGGCGTTGGTTCTTGGGCAGCTGAGGCTTTGGCAAGAACGGCAGTGGGCACTATTACGTTGATCGATTTGGACGTATTGGTTGCATCCAATGTCAATCGGCAGTTGCCTGCACTAGACAGCACCTTTGGTGAGAGTAAAATTGCAGCGATGGCCACCCGTATTCGTGAAATTAATCCCAAAGTAACGTTAAACTTGATCGATGATTTTTTAACTGTAGAAAATGTCGCCACTTTATTGCCAAGTCGCGATGAAGCAAAAACCGCTGTTGCTCAAGGCAGACCTATGGTTATTTTGGACTGCGTAGATGATATGAATGCCAAGCTTGCCATCGCGCTACATTGTCGTTTTAATAAATTAAAATTGGTGTGTGCAGGCGGCGCAGGTGGCAAGATAGACCCTAGTCAGATTAGGGTGAGTGACTTGCGTGACAGTTACCAAGATCCTTTACTTGCCAAATTACGCAATAAGCTGCGCCACGAAAAAGGCATTAATAGTACACTAAAAGAAAAGTTCGGTATCAAATGTGTCTACTCTACAGAGCCACCGCGTGTAGATAAGAGTTGTCAGACAGGCGGTTTGCAGTGTGGTGGTTACGGCTCAGCAGTAGTGGTCACATCGGTGGTTGCGATGATTATGGTGAGTGAAGCATTACAATTATTAATAAAACAGGCGGGCATCAAGCCGAGCGTCTGATCTTATTTAATGGAGTCTATCTTGTCTATATTGAACGCACCTAAACACAGCTACCCAGTAGCGGCAGATGAAGTAGAACGCATCAATAAGCTTAGGAAGTACCAGGTGCTCAACGACAATGATGAGCCTGCATTTAAGCGTCTAATTGATCTGGCAAAGCTATTTTTTGATGTACCAGTTGTGACCATTACTTTCATGGATGAAGAAACACAGTATCTAAAATCTGTCCAAGGACTGGGCGGTGTTTGCCGCACGACTCGTGAAGTGGCTATTTGCAATTATACCGTGCTCTCTAACGACGTCTTTGTAGTACCGGACTTAACCAAAGACAGCCGCTTTAGCCACAATCCCCTAGTAACAGAATCGCCGTACCTACAGTTTTATGCTGGTGCGCCAATTATCTTGCATGAGGATAATAAAAGCTATCGTTTGGGCTCGCTGTGTGTGATGGATATGAAGCCCAATCATGACTTTGATGAGCAAAAAGCAAAGGTGTTGGCTCAATTTGCGATGATGGCGGCTGATGCCTTGCAGCTACAGGATAAGCAGCGTGATGCCAAACATGCCAATGAGATGAAATCAGACTTTTTGGCCAATATGAGTCATGAAATCCGTACACCGATGAATGGCATTATTGGTATGGTGGAGATGCTCGGTGAGACCAAACTTAGCAGTGAGCAACAAGAATACGTGGACAATATCAAAGTTTCCAATGAGCATTTGATGGCGATCATTAACGGGATTTTAGATTTATCGAAAGTAGAATCTGGGAAAATGACCATTGATTCTATTCCTGTCAACTTATCTGCATTATGTAATGAGGTGGTCAGCCTCTTTGCTGTCAAAGCACGTCAGCGAGGGCTCATTTTAGACTACCATTATACCGAGTCGTTATCGCCCTATGTGCAAGGCGATCCGGTACGCCTCAAACAAATTTTAGCAAACCTTGTTAATAATGCGATTAAATTTACTCGTGAGGGCGGGCGAGTCACTATTGATGTCAAACATGTACCCAATTGTCATTGTGATGGTTTTGACGATGACAGCGCTGACCAATATCGCGCTCAAGGCATTTCGGCAAGTGATCTCAGCAAAATAACGGCTCAAGAAGCTATCAGTAATACCATCTATCATGAAGTCATGACCCTATGCATTGAAGTCACCGATACAGGTGTCGGCATCAAAGCTGAGTCATTGGATGCGATATTTGATGCTTATGACCAAGCAAATAAATTCACCCACCGTCTTTATGGTGGCACAGGTCTAGGACTCTCGGTTTGTAAGTCTTTGGTTGATTTGATGGGCGGTTATATCGATGTGGATAGCGAAGTGGGTGTGGGCACTACGTTCAGTGTTTTATTGCCGCTACCGACTATTGATGAAAACCAGTATGAGATGTGGCAAGAGTCAAATGACTTTACGATGATTGAGCCGACCCATGAGCGTGCTGGTCATATATTGTTAGTTGAAGACGATACCGTCAATGCCATCATCGCTAAAAAAGCCCTGAATAATAGTGGTCATACGGTCACGCATGTCACTGATGGGCAGCAGGCCATTGAAATTTTTGCGCTCTCACCTGAGCGTTATGATGTTATTTTAATGGACCATCACATGCCTATTTTAGATGGCGTACAGGCCACTATTAAATTGCATGAACTCTATGATCCTCAATCATTACCACCTATTATCGCGTTGACCGCCAATGCAATGGATGGTGAGCGTGAAAAGTATTTAAAAGTTGGGATGCAAGATTACTGTACCAAGCCTTTTAAACAAGAGCAGTTGAATGCATTGGTACAATATTGGCTGATACAGAAACACTCATCAGCAGAAGAGTAGTGGTTTGGTAAAAATGTATAGAAGGTTATTTATCATCGCTGTCATCAATAGCGACAGTTCATCCACTATAAAAAACCACAGCGCTAACCTTGTTTGACATACTTCATATGAATTTTTACTCGGTTGCTTTGGAATACTTTTCAATCAAATCAACTACAGAGACAATATCAAAGACAATATTCATAAATAAAAAAGCTGAACCGCTTTATCAGTGGTTCAGCTTTTTTGTGAAATAACAGCTAGAGGCTAACTGTTAAGTTCTATTATGTCGAGCGCTATGACTTTTACATACTATTGGCTAACGCGAGTTTGATAGTCACCTGTGCGAGTATCAACACGCACGACTTCTTCTTGTTGTACAAACAATGGCACACGGACGACAGCACCTGTCTCTAACTTGGCAGGTTTGCCGCCACCACCTGAAGTATCACCACGCACACCAGGATCTGTTTCAGTGATTTGCAACTCAACAAAGTTAGGCGGTGTTACTGAAAGAGGAGTACCGTTGAATAAAGTGATGGTACATAGTGCATTGCTGTTTTCTTTTAGCCACTTTATTGAATCGCCCATCGCTGTTTTGTCCGCTTGAATCTGCTCAAAACTTTCAGGGTGCATGAAATGCCAAAACTCACCATCGTTATATAGATAGTTCATTTCAGTGTCCATGACATCAGCAGCTTCTAAGCTATCGCCTGACTTAAAGGTTTGTTCCAATACTTTACCACTACGAAGGTTGCGCAATTTAACACGGTTAAAGGCTTGACCTTTACCTGGTTTGACAAACTCATTTTCAAGAATGGCACAAGGGTTGCCATCGAGCATGACTTTTAGACCAGCTTTAAATTCATTAGTAGAAAAACTTGCCACAAGAAACTCCTAGGGGTTATAAATAGGGTGGTAGATAAGGGAATGAATAGCTTGCTGCGTTAAAATCGCTTATTACGCTAAGTGTTTAAAGGATAGATCGTATGCTTTGATAGGCTACGCACTAAGCGCGTATAATAGCGACTTTTGGGCACAGGTATTAGGTTGTCATGATAAACCATTTAATCACACAAAAAAACTGGCAAACGCAATTATCCGAGGCCATTACGTCTATCGATGAGCTGTTAAGCATCCTAAAGCTAGAATCATTGCGGGCAGAGGTTTATGTGCCTAGGCATTTTGAGCTGCGCGTACCACGTGGATTTGTGGCAAAAATGAGTATCGGCGATAGTAATGATCCTTTACTGAGACAAGTATTGCCTGATCAACGCGAGCAAATCAAGGTAACGGGCTATGTGGCGGATCCCTTGAGCGAGAATACGCAAAACCCAGTCAAGGGTATGCTGCATAAGTACCAATCCAGAGTATTATTGACCGTGACAGGTGCTTGTGCCATTCATTGTCGTTACTGTTTCCGTCAGCATTTTGACTATAGTGCCAATATGCCGACGGCTGATGCCAAAGAAAATATCATTGATTACATTACCGCACACCCTGAGATTAATGAGGTGATTTTGAGTGGCGGTGATCCACTGAATGTGACAAATAGACGCCTGTTTGCTTGGCTAGATACTTTAGAGTCACTTCCGCAATTGACCACTATTCGCTTACATACGCGCTTGCCGCTGGTCATCCCAGCGCGTTTGGACAATGCGTTATTGACCAGACTGTCTCAAAGTCGCTGTCATATTGTGATGGTAATTCACTGTAATCATGCCAATGAAATCGATGCCTTAACAGCAGAGCATCTGCAATGTGCTCGAGCGGCTGGCATAACGTTATTGAATCAAGCGGTGCTATTAAAAGGCATCAATGATAGCGTTGCTGTTCAAACACAATTAAGTCAGTGTTTGTTTGCCTGTGGGGTACTGCCTTATTATCTGCATGTATTAGACAAAGTGGCTGGTGCCGCACATTTCGATAATGATGAGCGCTTCGCAATTGAGCTGTATTGGTCATTGTTGGCAGCACTCCCTGGTTATTTGGTACCCAAGCTGGTGAGAGAGCTACCAAATAAACCTTTCAAAGTACCGATTGATATTTACAATGATCGTTAATATAGGCACTATGGTATATTGAAAAATTAGTGAACAAAGCGTGGTTTTTAGAAGATAGGCGTGCGGTTAGATGATGCTATAGAAATTAATCGTTACTAAAAATGGGTGCTGTCGATTTTGATGGTTGCTGCTGATTTGTATCTTTTATCTTGTATTGTTGCATACGGCATGGTTGAATATTTGCCTCCTGCCAAGTTACTCAAGGTTACTAGGAATACTGATGATAACTTTATCGACGTTTCAAGAGCACCTATCTTCTACAGAGGCATTGCCACTAGTTTCTAAGCGATCCGCTAATGGCCAAGAAGGTTATTTGCTAAAATTGTTGGCAGCGTTACCTTCGCAAACGCAAGCACAGCAAGCTGAACAATTAGCAAAAATACTTACGGTACTACGTGTGGCCAATATCGATGAGTCGCAACGTCTTACCCTTATGGCGACGGTGATAGACGCCTCAGATCAGTTAATTGCCACTTTGCGACAGTCTTATATTTATGAGACAGGTGCGCTTAGCGACATTCAAATGGGTTATGTGGCTCAAATAAAGTCGCTATATTATTCAATGATTATGGTCTATGACAGAGTGATACGTCATAAAACCTCATTGCTCAATAATCAGCGAAAATACGCTGCAAGTAATGGCTGGCAGCGCTATTTTAATGGTGATAAGTCTTCATCAACGACACTCGCCATTGCTATTTACCAGACGCTGCTGATGTACCAGAAGCTATTGGGCGAAGAAGCACTGTGCTATCAAAAACCCTCATCTTACTTATGGCATAAAATCAATCAGCTGTATTACCTTGCTTATCAGTACCATGCGGCTGAGATTAATATGAGTGTTACGGCAGGCACCCAGCGTGCCAAGACGGTTCATCAGCTGTATTGCCAAATTTGTTTATACAGTCTATTAAATGTACGTGCCATGCGTCGTCCCAATATTCTGCTCGTCCAACGTTTGTTACCTGAATGGGCTAAGCATATCGTTGCGACGATTGAGCCAACCACCGAGACCCGCGTGTTCGTTGATTTACAAAGTGACAATCCGCCAACTTACCTGACGGCCAGCTCTACAATTAACCCATACGACGATCGTTATCACTGTTTATTTATAGAAATTGCCCCGCTGGTTGAGTATCTTAAACGACGCAAACAGGCTTTAGTTAAGGAAGGGGGTGACGGCGTTGAGAGTCATTTGCTTAATAAAATAGCGATGACGCTCAATTACCGCTATTTACAGCCGCCGCTTACCCTAGCGACTAAACATAGTGCGAAAGAAGACGCTGTTTTGATTACAGGTTTTAATAATATTCATTATCGGGTGAGCCATTCGCATAGCTTTACCAGTTTAATCGCTATAAAAGAGTTACCAGATGAGCAGCGTCCTCGTTATGATACCGTGAATAAAAAACAAGACAGCAGCCACGTATTAGCGAGTGAAACCTTTGATCGTAATGATGATTTGTCATTATTTCGTACCCTACGATTATTACCAACAGTAGATATTTTAAATAAAGACCGCTTTCATAAAGATCGCTTTCATGAAGAAAGTGTTCATGAAAATAGCCTTAACATAGTGGCTGATGAGGATACATCTGCGACGACTGCACCGCCAGCATTACATATGATGAGCCTTTTTTTGGTCTGTCGATCTGATACAATCACGCCGCCTGATTGGTCAATGGGCGTGGCGCGCTGGCTTGATTTTGATAGCAAAAACCCAGAGATCGAGTGGCAAGTACTCGGACATCAGCTAGTGGCTTGTGGCTTGCGTTTAGAAGGTAGAGAAACGCGTAGTCGCCATTTTGTGCCAGCATTTATCCTTGGTAGAGATGAGCGACTACAAACCACTGGTACTTTGATTGTACCGACTTCTTACTTTCAGACCGATGATAGAGTCATTATGCGTATTAATAGCAAACAAACCCCTTTACGTTTGGGACAGAGGTTGCTGATTACGGATGAATTCAGCCAGTATGAGGTGGTGCAGCTTTAGTTTGTTTGAGCGTCTATTGAAAAGTTGTCAAATAGTAATGTCAATAAATACTGGTTTAAAGGTTACTTCATTGAATTTTTTTATTCGATAATAGCAGTGAATAAATGTACTGAATAATGATGATAAGTTAGTCTGCAATCAGTCAAGTTATTGTCTATAATGATTGATACAGTTATGTTCGTTTATATGATGTTTTTGCTTCGCCAAGATGTCGCCTTGATTCGAAAGACGATGCCAATCTACTAAAAACCGCTAAGCCTATCCCTGATAGTATTTTCCTTGCTAGGTTAATGCTTGGAAAAGGTGTAGGGTATCAAACATAAAAATAAGATCACAAGATCCAAAAGGCTTCTTATGCGTACTCAGTCCATCTTAAACCTTTTAGTCATTGATGACGATCAGCTCTACGCTGAGCGTCTTGTGCACTTACTAGGTTGCTATTATGACACCATCAATTTAGGGTTTTTGGACGATAAAGAGGAGCTGTTAAAGTCACTTCGACAACCGTGGGATGTCTTGGTGTTTGGCAATGCTTATGATATGAGTTTCACCGATGTGGTGGGCGTCGTTCAAGAGCAAAGTATTGATTTGCCTATGATCTGCCTATTCAATGAAGAGATGGTAGCGTCCACCAATAACGATGAGGGGCTACCTGATATTATTAGCGGCACGATGGTCAAATCGCTCAAAGTAGACCAAGAGATGGCAGTAGTGATGTCTATCTGCCTACAGCATGATAATTTACGCAGTCGCCGTGAGCTTAGAACGTTGCGCCATGTTCTCTCTGAAGCAGAGCAACGCGCCAACGTATTGATTAAAAACTCTAAAAGTGCGGTCGCCTATATTGATCAGGGTATCCATATTTTTGCCAATGACCCTTATCTTCAGCTTTTTGGTTTTGAGTCGATGAATGATGCCATAGGCGTGCCTGTTGTTGACCTGATTGCAGGCGGTGATAACGTTAAGGGTTTCAAACAGTTCTTACGTCAATTTGATAAAGGTAGCCGCCAAGAAGTCGAGTTCAATTTTGAAAGTAAGCGGATGGATGGCAGTACTTTTGAAGCAAAGCTACAATTGGCAGCCGCGACCTTAGATGGCGAACCGGTGACGCAGGTTATTATCCAACAAAACCATAATAATAGTGCGGAAGTCGCTAAGCGTTTGGCAGCTGCTGAATGCAAAGACAGCCTGACAGGAATCAACAACCGCCGCGGCTTTGAAGAACAAATGGCAATCGTGTACCAGCAAGCACGTCAAGGTGTACTGACGGCTGGGCTTTTGTATATTCAGCTCGATAATGTCGGTAAAATAAGAAGCAGTCTAGGTTTGCAAGGGGTAGATGCGACCGTCAAGCAAGTCGCCTATGCGTTAGATGAGCTGATATCAGACGGGCATGTGAGTCGTTTTAGTGATACTGCCTTTACCATACTGGTCGAGGACAAGAGCACCACAGAGCTTGAAACACTGGCTAAGCATATTGGTTCACATATCAGTGATATGCTCATTGAAGTAGATAAGCGTACGACGAGTACGACTGTCAGTATTGGTATTGTCAAAATCGAAACCAATACAGCAGAGCCAAGTATCGTGCTTGAACGAGCGATGGATGCCATCAATCAGATTATGATAGAGACCTCTAATCATGGCGGCACCTATCATTTGTACGATCCAAGCGAGCATGCCAATAGTGATGATCATGCCCTTGCCGAATCTTTAGTTGATGCCATTGCCAATAGCCGTTTTGAGTTATCTTTCCAGCCAATATATGATATTAGCAATGACCGAAGCGACTTTTTTGAAGTATATCTGCGGTTGCCATTGGCGGATGCGGACAATACGATATTGACGCCTGATCAATTTATGGCAGTCGCCAAGACGCATAAATTGCTCGAAAAAATAGATCGTTGGGTGCTCATCAATGCCTGTAAAAAGGTCAATGAGGTACGTAAAACACATCCTGAAGCCAGATTGCTAGTGCAATTGACTAGTGCCTCATTGATAGACAAAAAACTGCCTAGTGTTGCCAGTCAGCTTATAAAAGCGGTGGGCGGTGCAGCTGGTGTACTCACCTTGCAGTTCAACGAAAAAGACGTCTCAGACCATCTTACAGTGGCAAAAACACAGTTTGCCGCCCTTAGCCAAGTCAGCTGTCAGATGGGCATCAATAACTTCGGTTCTTCTGCCAAATCCATAGAGATTGTCAGTTTTGTGCAGCCAGATATGGTGCGTTTAGCACGTAGCTATGTGGATGGCATTGACTCAGCAGACAATTTAGAAACTGTCAAATCACTTATTATGCGTACGAATGAAGTCAATGTGGACGTATTGATGCCTTATATTGAAGATGCGGCGACCATGTCCGTTGCTTGGAGCGTGGGCGCGCGCTATTTACAAGGCTATTATTTAGAAGAACCCAGCAGTACGATAAAGGTTGCGACCTAAAGTCATTTAGGGTGCGTTTGATATGCAACTATCAACAGTGCCTATTTATGGAATACTCTACACGGCTTAATAGCTCATAAATTCTTTATCGTCATACATTACAAAAGTTTTACTCAAACTGTCCTATAAACGTTGTTTATTGGCTCGATATGCCCCAATAAATAACGTTATGTTTTTACAAGCAGCTGTTTAGATGTGAAGAGGGTTCCACTTTGCATGTGTTTGACCCTACCTTATTATCTATATTGTTCACCTATAGCTGACATTCCTTAACCAAAGATTGCCGAAAATGCCCATCATTAATAAATATCAAATAAGCAGTATATTTGCTGCTGTTTTATTGCTCAGCGCTTGCGGAGAAAGTACGCCACCGGATCATCGTGCTGCTGTGACATTGCCGATCTATACGGAAGGTGATGCTGATAACGGCGCGATCATTTATCAAGACGCTTGTGGTCAATGTCATCAGCTGAATGCGGGGCTCAACAAAAAAGGTCCGCAGCTGATGAATATATACGGTGCGCCCGCCGCTGAGCTGGAAGATTACACCTATAGTAACGGGCTAAAAACATCAGGTTGGGTATGGGATGCGCAAACGCTCGACCCTTATATTGCGGATGCAGAAAAAGCCATGCTAGACTCAAAAATGCTATCAAACCCGATGCCCGATGCGCAAGAACGCGCAGATGTCATTGCTTATCTGTCAACGCTTCGTGCCGCCGTGCCGATAACTGAAGATGACTCGAAGCAATAGCCAGTTTATGATGTGTCCTCAAGCTAAACGAAAGCGACTAAATGGGCTAAAGATGGTTAAATTTTGCTAAACCACGTCAAACAATTGGTTAATATCTTAATATTATCAGCGCTATTTTCCTTGTTTGGTTGCCATTTATCTCATTTTTATCACCACTTTCAAAATAAAAACACGCCCTAGAAACACTAATCCAATAAAAATTGAGCCAATAATTGACTATGACCCACGCAGCTATCGATAGAGCCATTACAACACCACATCAATCAGCAGCAGAGGTGATTCATAAGTCGACCTTTAGCGCTGCCGACTGTCGTCACAATCAGCAAAAAATTGCCCAACTTATGGCGCAGTTAAATCATATTGTGTTAGATAAGCCGCAAGTGGTTAAGCTTGCGCTGAGTGGTATTTTGGCAGGTGGACATTTGTTACTGCAAGATCTGCCGGGTATGGGCAAGACGACATTGGCGCAAGGCTTGGCGCAATTATTAGGCTTGAGCTTTAGCCGTGTACAGTTCACCAATGATATGCTGCCAGCAGATATTTTAGGGATGAGCATTTATGATCAAAAGAAACAGCAATTTGAGTTTCGAGCAGGTCCTATTTTTACTCAGCTTTTACTCGCTGATGAGATTAATCGCTCTAGCCCTAAGACGCAAAGCGCGTTACTAGAAGCGATGGAAGAACGGCAAGTCACTCAAGATGGGCAAACCTATCCTTTGCCGCAGCCGTTTTTTGTCATTGCAACCCAAAATCCTTTGCAGCAGGCAGGTGTCTATCCGCTTCCTGAATCGCAGCTAGATAGATTCTTACTATGCTTGTCGCTTGGTTATCCGTCGCCTACCGCAGAGCGTGAGCTATTAAAAGGTCAGGATCGCCGCGAGCTACTAAAAAATTTAGATGCGTTGCTTGATACCGAGGCGGTCTTATTAGCACAGCAAGGTGTTAAACAAGTTTATGTCGCGGATGTGGTCTTGGATTATCTGCAGCGATTGGTCGCAAAAACACGAGCAAGCTCCGAGTATCATGGCTTATCACCGCGTGGAGTATTGTCGCTACAGCGTGCCGCGCAGGCTTATGCGTACGTATCGGGGCATATGGAAGTAACACCTGAGGACATCCAAGCGGTGTTTGCCGCGGTCACGGATCATCGTCTCGGTCAGCGTTTTGTCCCAGCGCATGTGACTGGTGGGCAGGCGACGCAGACCATCGCGCAACGTATATTGGCAGAAGTGGCTGTTATCAGTTAAATGATGGTTATTTAAATAGTTGTTACTTCAATCACTATTATCTGAGTATTTATTTTTTAGCTGCTTGTTGTCTCATGGCGTATTTATTTTTAAAGCTATCACCAATTATGAATGAGAGTATCAATTTTATGGTAAGGATAGGGTAGTCATGAGCTTTTTGCCAAAAGCCTTAACCGTACCAGCCACTTCAGCATTAAGCCGTTGGTTTGCCTCGCGTGCGCCCAAAAGTGATAGTGCCACCCTCAATTTGCGTAACGTCTATATCTTTTTTAGCCGTGAAGGGACGCTATATGCGGTGTTATTAATTATTACCTTTATTGCTGGCATTAACTATGGCAATAACTTGGTATTAGGTTTATGTTTTTATTTGGTCAGCGTCTGGCTTATCAGCTTTCATGTAACCTTTGCCCACATTTCAGGTCTGCAAGTACGTTTGCTTGAAGTGACCATGGCAGAAGCGGGCGCGCCTGTCTGGGTGACTTTGCAGTTGCGCAGTGAGAGCCGTCAACCAAGACGACAGTTGTTATTTAGCTTTGAGCAGACTGACGGCAAAGCTAATAGCAAGCCTAATAATAAAAAAGATAAAAAAGCCCATAAAAAAACCAAACATAGCGCTGATAATAAACAGTCGATACTGGTGACACGACTGCAAGGCGAGCAAATTATTCGCTTGCCAGTACCGACGCAGAATCGTGGGCAGTTTGAATTACCACGCTTAAAAATAAAAACGGTTTATCCTTTGGGCATTATGCGGGCGTGGTCCTATGTTTATTTTGCCCGTACTGCTTGGGTATATCCAAAACCTGAAGTGTTTGATTGGCAGGCGCAGTATGCCGTTGCCAGTCAGGAGGATCTGCCAGCAGGTGGGCAATATCGGCAAGGTCAAGATGATTTTGAGCGGCTAGATAACTACGTTGAAGGCGAGTCGCTGGCACGGGTGTCGTGGGGACATGTAGCACGTGGTCAAGGCATGCTGACTAAGCACTTTGCTGATCCAGTCGGTCATGAGCAAACGTTGGATTATGCGGATATGCCAGCAGCACATCATGAGCAAAAACTGGCACAACTGGCGTATGGGGCGATGAAATTAGGTGAGCTGGGCGTGACATTTCATATGCGCTTACCCAATGATACCCATTCTACTGCACCAATGGGTGAAGGCGACAGTTTTGCACAAGCGTGCTTGCTAAGGTTGGCGAAAGCACAATGACTAATAGGACCAATTCAAAAAAACTCCCTACAAATGATGCTGAAAACACATTTATAGGTTTTCCTGAAACAAGTCCCACAAGCTTTGAGCAGTTGGCACTTGGTCAAAACGTCACTGATCGTGCTCTACAGGATAGCGCTGCAAAATGGACTCGTAAGCTATTCGCCTTACCTGCTTATTATTGGGTACTAATTGCTCAAATTACCGTTATTTTACCTCATGCGGCGCATCTGCCGTTTTGGTTGATAGGTTTTGCGGTGGTCAGCATCGCCGCCCAGCTACCGTCTATAAAAGCTAAGTTTAAAAAAACAGCGCATTTAAAACGTGTCTATCAAGGCATGCAAATGCTCGGCTTTTTATTGGGACTGGCAGGTCTATGGCTGACTTACAATACAGCGTTTGGACTGGATATGGGCGTGGCGTTTTTAGTGCTATGTCTCATTAGTAAATTGTGGGAGATGTATAAGCGGCGAGATGCTTATGTGGTCCTAAATTTATCACTGTTTGTTCTTGCTGCGCTGTTTTTGATGGATCAAGGTCTTGTTACAACTTTAGAAGTGATTGTGGGTGCAGTTATCATTTTATTGGCATTTATTGCGCTTAATGATGATGGCAACACTCGCGGTGATGGTCGCTTGCGTACTTTGGGTGTGCTGGGTATCGGGGCGTTGCCGTTATTAGTCGTGCTATTTTTGTTCTTCCCGCGCTTGCCACCACTATGGTCAGTACAGCTATCAGGTCAGCAAGCAACCACTGGCGTATCCGACAGTATGTCACCCGGGGATTTTGCCAATTTGGGACAATCGACTGAGCTGGCGTTTCGGGTAGAGTTTGCAGATAATCGCCCGCCGCAACAGCAGTTATATTGGCGTGGTTTGGTGTTTAGCGACTTTGACGGTATTACATGGCGTCCTAGCCCTCAGCAACGACAATGGCGACCTGCACCGCAAATGCCATCTTGGATTGAGGATGCCTTTGCAACTGTCCCTGATGAAGTAAAAGTTGCACCTACCAGCTATGAAATTGTCCTAGAGCCGACGCAGCAAAACTGGCTATTTGGACTTGATTATCCTTTTGCCCAGCGCCAAGATGTCAGTATTACTTCAAACTTTACCTTATTAAAAGATCAGCCCGTCACTCAGCAGTTACGCTATGAAGTATTGCAATTTGCACCGATGCGTATTGACCCTGTTCTTTCGGATGAGTTGCGACGTCTGAATCTTGCCTTGCCAGCCGACGGAAATCCGCAAGCAAGAGCACTGGCACAGCAGTTATTTGCGCAATCAGACTCAGACCCAGTGCGCTATATGGCGGCTATTGAACGCTGGATTAATCAAACAGAATTTCGTTATACGTTATCACCGCCACGGCTGAATAATAACCGTATTGACGAGTTTTTATTTGAGACCAAAGCTGGGTTTTGTGAGCATTATTCTTCCAGTTTTACCTTTATGCTGCGCGCCGCTGGCATACCCGCGCGCGTCGTCGCCGGCTATCAAGGTGGTGAGCTGAGCCGCGGTGGCAATGTGTGGGAGGTGCGGCAAAAGGATGCGCACGCTTGGACGGAGGTTTGGCTTGAGGGTCAAGGCTGGGCACGTGTCGATCCGACGGCTTTTGTCGCGCCTGAGCGTGTCGAGCAAGGGATGGATGCGCTGACGCAGGCACAAGGAGCGGCAATGTTCGGCGATGGCGCTAGCGCACAAATCAGCTATCAGCAGTATCAAATGCTACAAACCTTACGCCGTCTGTCCGACCAAGCCAGCTACTATTGGCAAAAAGACGTCGTCGGTTACGATCAGGATAAGCAAGCTGACTCATTACTCAAATGGTTTAATATCCGTTCAGTGATGCAACAAATTATTTGGTTGGCAGTTAGTGCTATTACCGTCATGGCTATTTTGGTCTTTGTCATTTGGCAACGTCGCCGCAAGCGCTGGCATCCAGCAGACCAGCCGCTTGCACAGCTATCAAAACGTATTGGCAAAGTGGATAAATCACTTGCTCGTGATGAAAGTGAAGGTCAGTTGGCTTGGCTTGAGCGCTTGGCAATAGCGGTTGATGAGCGAAAAAATGACTCAAACAATGATACCAACACTACAAACATTGAAAGTAGTAATAAGAGTCGTAAAGTTGGTAAGCTCACAGATAGCGGTCATTCAGATATTGTCCAAGCAAAAATCATGCAGATGAAGCAGGACTATCGTCAGCTCCGTTATGGGCGTCTAAGCACATTTGAAACCAATCA
Source organism: Psychrobacter sp. NPDC064578 (assembly GCF_044901245.1). Taxonomy (NCBI): domain Bacteria; kingdom Pseudomonadati; phylum Pseudomonadota; class Gammaproteobacteria; order Moraxellales; family Moraxellaceae; genus Psychrobacter; species Psychrobacter sp. NPDC064578. The sequence continues at coordinate 47,915 of NZ_JBJDPI010000014.1, read as the reverse complement.
TAGCGAATACCAAGCCGTACTCAAACAACTAAAGAAAGATGCGAGTGAATTGTTCTAATGGCTGTTTTGTGAAGGCGTTGCTTAGCACATGATAAAAAATTAAGGATAATAAAGGAGGCGGTTCTATGGCGATATATGTGGATTTTATGCAGATAGAATTTAAAGGCTATAAGTGGTGCCATATGCTGGCAGATACCCTGCAAGAGCTGCATGATTTTGCCGCACTAATTGAAGTGGATAAGCGCTTATTCCATCGAAACGCCAGCTATCCGCACTATGACGTCACGGTACAAATGCGAGAAATAGCGATTGAATATGGGGCTATTCCTGCTGGTCGAAAAAAGATTATCGAATGTGCGAAGAAGTTAAAAGTAGAGTTGCATGAGCAAATAGCACGGTCTGAGCATTGCTAGTAAATGAAGCTTTTAAAGATATAAAAAAGGTGGGAGTGCTTTTGCATCCCACCTTTTTATATCTTTAGGTTTTCACCCAACGCTTATACCCTCTCAAAAAATTAGAGTAGCAAGGAAAACGAGTGCAAGTACGACATCTAGTAGACTAGGCGAGCGGAACAAGCAAAACTGACGTCGTTAATCGTATTTTTTGGGTTTGGTATTACTTTGCAATAGCGGCTTTACTGACACCATCAAGGGCTTTTGCAATATTCGCCAATTGGGTATCACAACCTTTGATATTGTGACGACTCTTTAGGTATTCGGGATTGTTGTACGACAACCAAACTTTTTTATCAGCATCTTCACTGATGAGGATTTTTTGTGGTAAGTCGATAGCGACGCTTTGCTCGCAATTCATCAATGGCGTACCCGCTTTTGGATTACCAAACATAATCACTTGCGTCGGTCTTAATGTTAAATTGACACCTTGGGCGTTCTTTTGATGATCGACGCGTGCAAATACTTTCATACCTTTGCTTTCAATAATTGCCGCCAGTTTATCTGCAGTATCTTGCACGGAATGATTGCTTTGCAGCGTAACCAAGCCTTTTTCGGCATCGATAGCAGTCATCGTTGCTGGCATTGATGGTGCTTTGTCTGGCGTGTTTAAAATATTTTCAACACTGGCGCAAGAGGATACTGCCAATGCTAGGGAAGCGATAGAGAGAATCTTAAGCATGAAAAGTCTTTTTATTGTCATTGTTTATTCAGCACATGATGGCTGGCAAGATCGAATATTTAGTGTGAACCATAATATTCCTTGTGCTTAGTAGCATTGTGCGTAATAAACCGCGCATTGCAACACACCTTAGAGAATGCCTAAGCCAAAACGCATAGCTAAACCAAATGCTCTGCTAGATAATCAACGAGCAGTCTAATCTTTGGTGATAAATGACGGTTGTGGGGATATATAGCCCAGATACTTTCTTCAGGCTCTCGATAGTTATTCAGTAAGCTGACCAGCTCACCTGATGCTAAGTATTTTTGCACATAATAGTCAGGCAGCTGCACGATACCCAGACCTTTTAACGCCGCATCGACTAGACTGTGACCGCTGTTATATTGGACACTGCCAGACACGCGCAGGTTTTTTTCTTTATCAGCGTTTTTTTCAGAATTTATTTTGCCATCTTCTATAAAGTGCCAATAGTCACGCGTGCCAAGTAAACAGTTATGCTGACTCAGATCGCTCAAAGAATGTGGTATGCCGTATTTTTCGAGATAAGCAGGCGCGGCACAGACGAAATTGGTACGACGGCTGAGCTTTTTTGCCATCATCGTCGAATCACTTAATTTGCCGATACGAATGGCCAAATCATAGCCGCCATCAACCAAATCAATTTTTTGATTGCTCAAAAACGCCGTCACCTCGATATCGCGATATTGCACCATGAAATCATTGACCAGTGGCAATAATTGCTGCTCGCCATAAGTGACAGGAGCGGTCAGTTTAATCCTACCTTGCGGCTTTGATTGTAAGTTGCTAACCGCCTGCTCAGCGGCATCCAAGCCATCGAGCACACCGCGGCAGTGCTGATAAAACACCCGACCTTCTTCAGTCAGCGATACCTTACGCGTCGTGCGATACAGCAGTTTAATATTCAGCCGTTTCTCTAAAGCGCTTATCTGCCGACTGACTTGCGCGGTAGAAATGCCCAGTTCTTTTGCCGCGCGCGTAAAGCTTTCGTAATCTGCTACATAAACAAATTCGCTAATACCATCCCAGCGCATGATTATTACCACTGTGTAAAAGATATTTGCAAATATAGCACATTGTTATCGCTATAGAAAAAACTATAATAGTCAGTATAAAGCTTTACAGACTGCTACAACTGCCGCTTGCCTCCATTCAACAAGCAAGATAAGCTGAATAGAGGTCTGCGCTCAATAACCCATAAAATGAATTAAAAAGAGAGATAACGATGTCAGATAAATTTATTAAATCAAAAGCCGCCATTGCTTGGGGCCCAAATGAGCCATTATCTATCGAAGAAGTGGATGTCATGCTGCCCCGTAAAGGCGAAGTATTGGTAAAAATCGTAGCAAGCGGCGTCTGTCATACTGATGCTTTTACGCTATCTGGTGAAGACCCAGAAGGGGTATTCCCAGCGATTTTAGGTCATGAAGGTGGCGGTATCGTTGAGCAAATCGGCGAAGGCGTCACCAGTGTGCAAGTTGGCGACCATGTCATTCCTTTATACACAGCAGAATGTGGCGAATGTAAAATGTGCCTATCAGGCAAAACCAACCTGTGCTCAGCAGTACGTGAGACTCAAGGTAAAGGCTTAATGCCAGATGGCACCACGCGTTTTTATAAAGACGGTGAGCCAATTTATCATTATATGGGCTGCTCAACCTTCTCTGAATATACCGTGTTGCCTGAGATTTCTTTAGCGAAAGTGAACAAAGAAGCACCACTAGAAGAAGTCTGCTTGCTTGGTTGCGGTGTCACCACGGGTATGGGTGCAGTGATGAATACGGCCAAGGTAGAAGAGGGTGCGACGGTCGCAATCTTCGGTCTCGGCGGTATTGGTCTATCAGCGGTCATCGGTGCGGCAATGGCAAAAGCCAGTCGTATCATTGCTATTGATATCAATGAGAGCAAATTTGAGCTGGCTAAAAAGCTTGGCGCGACTGACTGTATTAACCCAAAAGATTACGACAAGCCAATTCAGGAAGTCATCGTTGAATTGACCGATGGCGGCGTTGATTATTCATTTGAGTGTATCGGTAACGTCGATGTCATGCGTTCAGCGCTTGAGTGCTGTCATAAAGGGTGGGGTGAGTCGGTCATCATCGGTGTCGCTGGTGCTGGACAAGAAATCTCGACTCGCCCATTCCAGTTAGTGACTGGTCGCGTTTGGCGCGGTTCAGCATTTGGCGGCGTAAAAGGTCGCAGTGAATTACCAGGTTATGTTGAGCGTTATTTGGCTGGTGAGATTCCACTACAAGATTTCATTACCCATACCATGCCATTAGAAGATATCAACGAAGCGTTTGATTTAATGCATAAAGGCGAGAGTATCCGTACGGTTATTCATTTTTAAAAATCATTATTAATAATAGTGATTATAGATTTAGCCTTATAAAATAGCAGTATGCTAAACCAAAAATGCCGTCCTTATATAGGGCGGCATTTTTTTGGTATTGGCAATTATTTTTTAGTGGAAAAAATTATCTGTTCGGAAAGCGTGGTTAGATCTGCTGCCATAAAGTCAGGTACTGGAAGGTTTGGCGCTGATAGTAAAGCATTGTGCGGTCGCGTGAGAAACGCCCCTTGGCAGCCAGCCGCTTGAGCGCCAATCGTATCCCAAAGATGACAAGCGACTAGGCATAAATCTGACAACTCAACAGACAGCTCCTTAGCGACCATTTGGTAGGTTTCAGGCGCAGGCTTGAACTTTGCAACCTGCTCAACACTAAAGTGCTGTTCAAAAAAATGGCTGATGCCAGCTTTTTCAAGCGGGGTCGGGGAAGCGCTATTTGCTGAGTTGGTCAACGTTACCAGTCGAAACCCTGACTCACGCAGCTTGGTTAATGCTGGAACTACATCAGGGTGAGCAGGCATTTTGCTCATACGTTCTTTTAATTCGTCGACATCACTATCTATCAGCCTAACGTTATGAATATCAGCGGTCATCTGTAAGGCACTGACGCCAAGCTCGCCAAAAGGCGTATAAAGTCCTGATAACGTCACGGTTTGCGAATATAGCACCAATTGCGCAAACCATTCTCTTAGTAGTATTTTTTTGCCAAATAGGCGAGCAAATAATGGCTCAAGCGTGGTAATGTCGAGTAGTGTCTCATTGACATCAAACACGATAATAGGAAGGGATTTATCGGAGGACATAAAGGATCCTTTTAGGAATAGCAAACGAAATCTAGCCAAAAAATCTCGTCAGGAAAACTAGGGCGTGTCTTCATTTTAAAAATGTTGATAAAAATAAGATAAATTGCCGTCAAACGAGGAAAATAGTGCAGATAATATCGGGATATTAACCAGCTGTTTGACGATGTTTGGCAAGATTTAACCATTTTTAGCTCATTTAGATGACTATCGAATGAACTGAAGATGCGCCCTAGTCTGGCATGTTAGACAGCTGCTGCAAGATATTCTTGAAATTTTCCACGCCTTGTGCACCACTAACCAGATGACGCTTATTAAAAATTACCGCTGGGACGCTTTGAATGCCTTGTTGTTGCCAATGTTGCTCTTCTGCGCGCACCTCTTTAGCGAACCTTTGGTCTGCTAACACGGCTAATGCCTCATCACGATCTAGTCCAATCTCTGCGGCGATATCAGCAAGCACTGCATTGTCAGAAATATTGCGACCATTGGTAAAATGAGCGATGAATAACGCCTGCTTTAAGTCATGCATGCGACCTTGCTGATCTGCCCAGTGCAGCAATTGATGCAAGTTGAACGTGTTGTGCATACGCGTGTCATCGTTAAAATTAAACGTAAAGCCAACCTCATTACCCGCTTCCATTAATCGAGCACGGCTAGCATCAGATTCTTGCTTGCTCGACCCATATTTCTCCATAATATGTTCACGCATATTTTGTCCTTCGCTTGGCATATTGGGATTAAGCTCAAACGGATGCCAGTGAATCTCGTGTTCGGTGTTGGTTTGCTTGAGGGCTTCTGCCAGCTGGCGGTAACCAATGACGCACCAAGGACAAACAACGTCTGAGACGATATCTATGCGTAGTGGCTGCTCTGAGAATAACTGCTTTGAATGTTCCATATCTATCTGCCTAATTCAGTATTTATTTTATATATAAGCTGTCTGTGGTCGACCGCCTTATAAATCAATGCTCATTATCAATGCTAATTAACTAATGCTAAGAGAATGAGGGAACAATTACAATATCGTCTAAGTTACTGTTTAATGAGTCTCTGTCTAATAAGTATCTGCTTAAATAACTGTTCAAATGGCGGCTCAAATAACTCAGCGATGCACTGAATCATCAGTAACGTAATAACAAAATAGGTGACTACTTAACCAATATGTAACGGTCATCAAACGGGTTTTTGCTTAAAGTGGCGGTACTAAAAATCTTGGAGTCATAAATGAAAAATATCACCAGCAGACTTTCAAAGTTTAAAGGATATCCTACGACTTAGCCCATCAAGCACCAATATTCAGCCTTGGCATTTTGTAATCGCTGATGATGAGACTGGCAAGGCACGTATCGCAAAAGGTACGCAAGGGATGTTTGATTTCAACACGGCAAAGGTGAAAGATGCCTCACACGTCATCATTTTCTGTAGTCGTATCTATGCTGATGATGAATTTTTGCATGAAGTACTGGACAAAGAAGATGCTGATGGTCGCTTCGCAGAACCAAAATTCAAAGAGCAGATGCATCAAGTGCGCAAGATGTTTTTGGACATTCGTCGTTATGAGCAAAAAGACGAGCCACATTGGCTGGTCGAGCAAGTGTATCTAAATATGGGCGCATTATTGCTGGGTGCTGCTACTTTAGGCATTGATGCCGTACCGATGGAAGGTGCTGATCTAAAGGCACTCGATGAAGAGTTTGAGCTACGTAGCAAAGGCTACACAGCCGTTGCCGTTATCTCACTTGGTTATCGTAGTGAAGATGATTTTAATGCCGATTTGCCAAAATCTCGATTGAGTGAAGCGAGCATAATTACTAAAGCGTAATGCCCGACTGGTATTTTTAACTGACTATATTGAACTCAAATAGCGTTATAAACGGCATGTTTATAGCGCTATTTTTTTTGCTCATAAAATGAGTTTTTGAGTTTCATTTATAAAATTGATAGTGAATAAGCGAGATAAAATAGTGAGAAGTAAAGTTTTCATAGATTAAAAACTACACTGTAATAACTACAAAGTGAAAACAAATCGACATTTCTAATAAGTCATAATAAATTAATTGGCGCGACTTTTAAGAAGCGTTTAACCCTATTTTTTTGATTATCTGCCAGCGAGAAGCCAGCATGTCTACCTTGAACTTAACCATTAATAAGCAAGATTATCAGCTCGACAATCTTGATTCACGCACGACATTACTCGATGTCTGTCGTCAGCACCTCAAAATTACGGGGCCTAAAAAAGGCTGTGACCATGGTCAATGCGGCGCTTGTACCATACTTATCAATGGGCGTCGGGTCAATGCTTGTTTGACCTTGGCAGTTATGCACGATGGTGATGACATTACCACGATTGAAGGTATTGGCATGCCCGAATCATTATCGGAGTTACAACAAGCCTTTAAAGATAATGATGCGTTTCAATGTGGTTACTGTACCCCTGGGCAGATTTGTTCAGCAACAGCGCTCATCGATGAAATTAAACAAAACTGGCCCAGTCATGTCACTACAGATTTGCAAAATCCTGATGGATTGCTAGTGCAAGAAATCGCTGAGCGTATGAGTGGCAATATTTGCCGCTGTTCTGCTTATCCCAATATTATTAAGGCCATTTCACACGTTTTAGAAAATGAAATGAATGACTCATCTAAAACTGATGCAGTACAAAAATCAGAGGTAACGGGTATTTGGTCGCCACCACCTAGTGAAGCGCAATTAGGAAGCCAAACGAAAAGTAATAAGACGGCAACTAGCACGTCAGGAGGTCGCTCATGAAACGCTTTGAATATAGCCGTGCTACCGCGCCAGAGCAGGCAGCCCAATCTGCTAGCGTAAAAGACGCCTCATTTATCGCAGGGGGTACCAACCTATTAGATTTGATGAAGTTAGAGATTGAAAGGCCAGTTAAGGTGGTGGATATCACTCGCTTAGCATTAGCTCAAATTGAGAAGACTACAGATGGTGGCCTACGCATCGGTACGCTAGTGACCAATAGCGACTTGGCCGCGCATTCTGAGGTCATTGCCAATTACCCAGTGCTATCACGGGCGATTTTGGCAGGTGCGACAGGACAGTTGCGTAATAGAGCGACGACGGGCGGTAATCTATTGCAACGTACGCGTTGTTATTATTTTTATCAGACAGACAGCGCCTGCAATAAACGCAACCCAGGTTCTGGTTGTCCAGCTATCAATGGTGAAAATCGTACCTTGGCAATTTTAGGTACTAGCGAGTCCTGTATTGCCCAGCATCCATCTGATATGGCCGTCGCGATGCGCTTATTAGATGCCACTATTGAGACGTTAAAAAGGGATGGTTCAACGCGTACAATTGCAATCAAAGACTTTTATTGTCTACCAAAAGACACGCCACATATCGAAAACATTTTAGAGCCTGGTGAGCTTATCACCCATGTGGTGTTGCCAGCGCCTGTCAGCGGTATGCACACTTATGACAAAGTGCGTGATCGCGCGTCCTATGCTTTTGCCTTAGTGTCTTGTGCAGCGATCATAGACGTGACTGATAATGGGCGTTTGGACACAGTGCGCCTAGCATTCGGCGGTATTGGCACTGAGCCATGGCGCAACGAAGCCGTTGAGGCATTGCTGACGGGTACTGATGGCAATGAAAATGTCATTAAACAAGCAGCGGACTTATTATTAAAAGAGGCCAAAGGCAGCGGTCAAAATGATTTTAAAATACCATTGACCCGTCGTCTACTCAAACAAGTTATTCAACGCGCATTAGCGGGCAAGGGAGCATAATCATGTCATTATTGGACTCAGTATTTCCGTCAGAACCGACCAAAAAGATGATGATGAATGCGCCTGTCGAATCACTTTTTGACAAAACAGCGAGCAAATTGGTGGGCAAACCCATCAACCGAGTTGAGGGGTCACTCAAGGTCAGTGGTCAAGCGCCTTATACGGCAGAGATTCATTTAGACAATCAAGCCTATGGTGTTTTGGTGAGCGCAACGATTGCCAAAGGACGCGTTAAGCAAATTGATAGCCGCTCTTTAGAGGGTATTCCTGACATTATTAAAGTGGTGACCGATCCTGAGCATTTTTTACGCAATGCCCAACAGGGCGGTGCAACCAAATCACCTAAGCAAGGCGTCAGTGAGATTTTTTATCATGGTCAGCCGATAGCGGTTGTCATTGCCGAGACGTTTGAGGCGGCGACCGAAGGTGCAAAAGCGCTCAAAGTGAATTATGAGGATGAGACTGAGCAGGCGGCATTGAACTTTACGACAGAGCTGCCAAATGCTCATGATGTTAATGAAAAAAAAGGTTCGGATAAAAATTCAGAAAAGGGTAATCCAGAACAAAGCCTCGCAAATGCTGCAGTAACCCTTGATCGCTTTTATCATACGCCAAGTCAAAACAGCGCAGCGATGGAGCCTCATGCAACGCTTGCTCACTGGGAAGGTGAGAAGCTGATTATGTACTCCTCTAATCAGATGCTGTCCTCGTGCAAAAAGCAAATCGTTGATGCATTGGATTTGGATCCAGAAAATGTACAATTAATTGCTCGTTATGTCGGTGGCGGTTTTGGTAGCAAGCTTGGTATTTCACCAGAATCCATAGCCGCCGCACTCGCCGCAAAAGAGTTGGGTCGTCCCGTGTTAATTACCATGACGCGCCCGCAAGTGATGGAGGCGACGATTAGACGCTCAAACACGCGTCAACGCATCGCTATTGGCTGTAGTGAAGACGGTATTATCGACACCATGATTCATGAGACGGTCTCTAGTAATTTGCCAGGAGAGGCCTTTTTTGAGCCAGCAGCGCTCTCTACGCATTATCTGTATCGCGGTGACAATCGCCGAGTCAATTACCAACAAGTAGATATAAACCAAGTATTGTCAGGCTCAATGCGTGCCCCTGGCGAAGCAGTCGGACAGATTGCCCTTGAGTGTGCGATGGATGAATTGGCAGAGCAACTCAACCTAGACCCTGTCGAGCTGCGCCGTCGCAATGAGCCTGAGCAAGATCCTAGTAAAGACATTCCGTTTTCAACGCGTAAGCTTATCGCTTGTATCGATCAAGCGGCTGAACAGTTTGGCTGGAATCAACGTAATGCTAAGCCTGCCAGTCGCTTAGAAGGTGATTGGTGGATGGGTATGGGTATGGCAGCGGCAGCTCGCGGCAACAGCTTAGCGCCATCAGAAGCACGGGCGACCCTGCAAATAGATAACTCAAAAGCACTGGGCGTGAAGGCGGTAATCGAGACAGACATGACCGATATCGGTACAGGTTCTTATACCGTATTTACTCAGGTTGCTGCAGATTTATTAGGGCTACCAATAGATCATATTGAAATGAAGCTTGGTGATACCAGTTTGCCACCTGCGGTAGGCTCAGGGGGCAGTATGGGCGCGGCCAGTTCAGGCAGTAGTATTTACCTTGCTTGTCAGCAGCTACGTGAAATGATCGCAGAAAAAGTCGGTCTATACCCTGACACCATTCAGCTGGATAACGGTCAAATTAAGCAGATAGGTGAGCATGATGCTAACTTTGCAGAAACCGTTATAGAAGCAGGAAAACAAAAAGTAGCAGGTTTGGGCGATAATATCGTAGATAAAGTCGCTGATTTAAAAGACAAATTAGCTGAAATAACAGGAATCTCACTAACTGAATCGAAAGAATATGACTTTAGTAATTTCCAGACTCATTCATTAGCCGATATCGTCGCTCAATATGATGACCAAAAACTCAGTGCCAAAGGTCAAATTGCACCGGGTAAAAATGCAAAAAGTCATCGCCAAGCGTCATTTGGTGCTAATTTTGCCGAGGTCGCTGTACACCGAGTCACTGGTGAAATACGCGTTAAACGTATGACTGGTGCCTTTGCAGCAGGGCGTATCCTCAATCACAAAACCGCGACCTCGCAGTGCTATGGCGGCATGGTATTTGGTATTGGTTCGGCATTGATGGAGCAGGTGATTCACGATAAGCGTGACGGTCGGCTATGTAATCATAATCTTGCAGAATACCATGTCCCAGTCAATGCGGATGTCCCTCAGCTTGATGTTATCTTGGTAGAAGAGGACGATCCGTATACCAATCCAATGCACATAAAAGGTATTGGGGAAACGGCGATTGCTGGTGCTGCCGCTGCTATTGCTAATGCCGTTTACAACGCCGTGGGTGTACGAGTTTATGACTTTCCTATTACCCTCGACAAATTACTTTATGAGCTACCAGAATAGGTTTTTAGTCAAATAGATGGACAACATAAACTCGCTAATTGTAGTCGTTAGCGGGTTTTTTAACCTAATGGTTTATATTCTAAATAAAAGATCATCAATAATCAAAGTAAGAGGCGTTATGAATCAAATCGCTGATATTCTTAAGCTGGCATGCGATGCTCAGCAACAACAGGTTGACGCGGTATTAGCAACTGTCGTGCGTACCGAAGGGTCAGCCTATCGCCGCGCAGGCGCGATGATGCTCATCTGTGAAGATGGTCGTTCGGTCGGGATGATTAGCGGCGGCTGCTTGGAGCCACATATTATTAAACGTGCTTTTTGGCTCACGCGTCAAGGTGCAAACGTGCAAGTTTACCAAACGGGTGATGATATCGAATATGCTGAAAATGGTAATGTGCCAGCAAGCGTATCAGAAGAGGGTTTTGACTTTAATAGAGGCAGTGATAATAAGGGCACAGATAATAAATACGATGAACAAGATATTGATTTAGACGAGTTAAATTTTGGATTAGGCTGTAATGGGCGCGTACACGTGTTGTTTGAAAGGCTGGCGACGTCAATGTCTTTGTTAAATGTCATTAGTCAAGTTCGTCAGTCTCAGCAGCCGGTAACGGTAGCAACTTTAATTCGCTCTACAACCCATTTTAATAACCAAAATAATCCAAACTCTCAATTTCAAATTGGTTTGCGTCTTAACTTAGATAATTATATCAAGTCAGGAAAACTCACTGCTATCGACGCTAATCATTCAGACAAAGTGATATCTAATGCTTCAAGCACAGTTATCAATGCAGTTGAAAGTTTATCCGAATATAAACTTCTCCATAAAAATGCTGAGTACGTCATTGTAAAAGATGACAGTGATGGTTTAGCCACAGAATGGCTGATTCAGCGCCTACAACCACAGATACGTTTGCTGATTTGTGGTGCTGGCAATGATGTGATGCCACTAGTTATGATGGCAAAGCTGCAAGATTGGCATGTGACAGTGGTAGACAGTCGAGCGCAATATGCTACGCAGCGGCGTTTTCCTCAGGCAGATAGCGTGATGGTACTGGCGTTAAATGATAGTGATACTTTACTAGAACTAAGTAAAAATGCTGCTGTTGCTTTGATGTCGCATAGTCTCAGCCAAGACCGTGCTCGCCTTGGCGTATTATTAGAGCATGCTAATCACTATAAATATCTTGGACAACTAGGGCCACGCTACCGTACCGAGCGCTTAATCGAAGAAATTAGTACAAGGCTTACAAATCCTGCCAGTTTAAACCTAGGTATCAAAAAACTGCATTATCCGATTGGCTATAAGCTGGGCGGAGATGGTCCTGAAGCTTTAGCACTGGGTATCATGGCACAAGTCAATGCGGTCGTCTATAACCAGCTGCCGCCAGCAGAAAACTCAGACACTCATCTGTCAAACACTAACTTTACAACGCTATTTTCTACGCATATTGATTCTATAGAGATGACTGCTACAAGTGCTCGTGCATCGATAAGTTTATCATGAGCCGCGACGCATCTATTTTGGCATCTACGCAACTAAAGCCAATAAATCTATCAAATCCACCAAACTATGTGGTCATTATTTTGGCCAGTGGACTGAGCCTGCGTTTAGGTCAAGCAAAACAGTTACTGTGTAAAGATGGCGAACCCTTAATTTGGTTCATGACCAAACTCGCACTTTCTACAAAACCGCAAGCAATTATTATAGTCATTCCTGATAATCAGCCATTAATAGCCAGTGCGATGAATGAATTGGCTTTTCATTACTCTATGATTCAAATGGTCGTAAATTCTACGCCTGAAATAGGTATGGCGTATAGTTTGAATTTGGCTATTGAGGCAGTCACACAGTTGACAAACGCATCGATTGATCGCGTATTAATCATGGGTGTTGATCAAGTTCTACTCGATGAGCAGCATTTAGTAAAACTGCTAGCAGATAAGCGGTCTGTAGTGGCAAGTGCTTATAGTAGCTGGCAGCATTTAAATAACATGAATTTAAATGAAACGTCTGCTGCCACTGCATTGAAGCAAAATATTATCGGACTACCTTTAACGATTGATTGTGATTTACTCAGAGAGTGGCAAGCATTGCTGGTAGGCGATAAAGGTCTGCGTTATTTAATTAGAGAATTACCGCCCAGTCAGATAAGTACCGTTGTTAATAATCAACTGAGCTATGATATCGATACTCCTGAGCAACTTGCTCATGCTAAGCAAAAAGGCTGGCTGGATAAATAGTATTAATAGTGTCAATCCATAAGTGATAAAAATGATAAATGTGATAGAAACAGAACGCCTTTACCTCAGGCAGTGGCAAGCAAGTGACTTTGCTGTCTTTGCTGAAATAAATGCTGATCCTGAGGTAATGAAGTATTTTCCCAAGTTATTAACGCCTAAAGTAAGTGACATCATCGCTAGTAAATGCCAGCAGCTTATCGCTAATCAAGGCTGGGGACTTTGGGCAGTATGTTTAAAAAATAGCACCAAAACATATGATGATTTTATCGGTTTCGTTGGCTTGAATGATACTCACGCAGATATGTCTTTTGCCCCTGCTGTCGAGATTGCATGGCGATTACATAAAGATTATTGGGGACAGGGTTATGCTACAGAGGCGGCACGTGCGACGCTGAATTTTGCTTTTATTGAGCTATCGCTCGATGAGGTTGTGTCATTCACAGCGGTTATTAATAAGCGCTCGCAATTGGTTATGGAGCGCCTTGGCATGATGAATACCCGAGCCAACTTCTACCATCCATCCCTTGACCCTAACCATCGGCTGGCTGAGCATGTACTGTATAACATGACGCGGCAACAGTGGAACAATCAGTTAGCAGGCTTGTGACCACAAATCAATCCCCACACTCTGATATTAACAGGACTACTCGAAGATATTACTACCGTTATACAACACAAGGTAAGGTTTGCGATATAATTTATTTTCTATTAAATGTAAAATAAGGTCGTCTTATGAATCGTACATTATGGTTAGTCATTGGCATCATTAGTATTCTTGGCGGTATCTTTGCATTTTTTAATCCTCTTAGCGCCACTTTGGCCGCTGAGCAGTTAGCAGGTTTTATCTTCCTTTTAGTGGGTGTTTTACAGTTTATTGCCTTGTTCCGAGCACCTAGTACCACTGGAAAAGTGCTGGCTGCCATCGGCGGTGTACTTGGTGTATTAATTGGTATTGAATTATTACAAGATCCGTTACAAGGCATATTAACCTTGACCATGGTAATTGCAATTTTATTTATGGCAACAGGTATAGTCAGAGTTGTTGTTGCTTTCGGTCTACGTCGGACAGTGGCTTTTGTCCCAATATTACTATCAGGGCTGCTCTCTATTATATTGGCTATCATGATATTTACCAGTTATCCGCAGTCAGCGACGTATATTCTTGGCATACTGTTGGCCGTCGAGTTGATATCTAACGGCATATCCTTAATTATGTATTCACGTATACCATCAATTGTGGTGCGCAATATATAAATGTAGTTCTAGGGCGTGTTCTCAATTCAATTGATCATATCTAAACGGGCTAAAAATGGCTAAATTTTGCCAAACATCGTTAAATAGCTGGTTAATATCCCGATATTATCTGCGATACTTTCCTCGTTTGACGGCAATTTAAATCATTTTTATCACCATTTTTGAAATGAGGACACGCCCTAGCAACAAACAAAAAAGACGCTATTTAAAGCGTCTTTTTTTTATTTCATAATTTATTTGAATATCACATCTTAATAATGCGTAAAGGCTAAGTGCAATTTGTAGTACGTTATCCTTGTATACAAATCGGCTATAGCAGAAGATGAAAGAAAAAAAGATATTGAAAGTAAAGCAGATGTGAGAGATTGAAAGAAGTGCGCTTAGTTTGATATAAGAGCACTGGTCAGTATGGCAGCGTGTCATACTGATATTTAATGGTATATCAAGCGGTTTGGTTGATTTAGCTAAGAAATCTTAAGCCAGACGTTTTCAATGCCCATACCATCTCAACAAAGGCGCGGCTATTAGTTAAAGGCTCGCCATCGATGATGAGGGCGTAACCTGACCCATCAATCCATAAGAACACAAAGCTGGTCTCAGGAATCAATAAGTCAACTTGTTGAAAAAACGAGATGGCTTGGCTTTCGACCGCCCAGCCGCGTTGTTTTTGGCGAATCATGAAACCTGAAAAGTCAGCAGCTGCAACACTTAGCATGTCCGCTTCTTCTTGGCTGTAACCGATTCGTGCTAGGCAAAACCCTTCATCAGAGCCAATAGCGGCACGGCGTTTACCGGATAAGCTGGCAACCACATACGGTAAAAACTGGTCCAACGGCAGATTGGGTGCGGGTAACAACAAAGACAGCTTTTCAATCCAGCCATGTTCTATAAAGCTCTGTAGCCATTCGTCAGAATAACGCTCAAGCCAATCAGCGGCGAGCAACGTCTGCCCATAGGACATTAAGTCTTGTAATGACAGCTGTTCATCAGTGGGCTCACTTTGTGAAAATGCCTCAAAAATACCGGCTGGAGTGAGGGTTAGATACGTTTTATCAGCATTTAAGTAAGAGGACATAGCGGCTACCATTGTGATGAAAGGGTTAAATCGACGATAAATTAGGTCTTGATGGTCTGATCAAGATGCTGTTGACAGTTGTTCCAGCGCTCATCGAACTGCCAGTCGCTTTTACCCAAGCGAAACCATACTAACGAGAAGGCAAGTCGATCATTGCGAGCGATACAGTGAGCAAAGAATTCGTTTTCGATCTGCTCAATAGTGCCCCAATCCTTATCTTCACGCGCCTGCATGAGCTCAGCGGTGATGTCTTTGGATATTTCTTTGGCATCATCGCTACTGATAAGCAATCGCTGTTTTTGCTCATTGAGAGACGGCGATATCAGAACACTCCAGCGAGTCGCCAGCATACTATTGCGTTGAATATATCGCTTCTTACTAATACAATCGCGAAACCCTTGCTGGACATGAGGGTACAAGCGATCTTTAATACGCGTAAACAGATTATTTACATCGTAAGGAATGTCATACCAACAGCCATAAAAAAAGTCTGCGACGGCACCTTGTAGCGGCTCTTTTTCGGTTAAAAGTAATGCGGCATTGATACGTTGTTCATGAAAATGACGGTTATTGGGTGCCAAAAACACTTTACGCGAATATAAACGAAATACTCGGCGCGCTTCCATCTCATTTTCTTTGATAAGGTCTAAATCAGACATAATAGTGTCCTTTAAGTCATAGTGTCTATTGTATGGCTAACAGCTTATGGCTAATATCGTATGGTCAAAATGATATAGCCACTATTGAGCGACAATAGGCTATGACTTCACTAAGCGAAGCGGTGCAACGTGCCAATTAATAAGTAGTAATTAATAATTAATCAAGTAAAGTTTGCATCAAATCTATCATAAATTCAGCATCTTCTTCGTCCATGGCTTCAAACCCTTGAGGCATGCCAAGTTCAGCCAATGCTTCTTTACCATCGTCATCATTATGCAAGTTCAGGATCGCATTCATGAATATTTCTGTATCAGGAAAGCCATCTTTAATCAATAATACATGGCTAATGTCTGCCAAATCACTTTCGATTAGCACTGACAGCTGAGTTTTGGTCAAGCGTGAAAAGCTATGAAAAATCTCTGCCAAGAAAAAAGCCGCTTGAGCATCACCTTTGATGACTTTACGGGCGGCTGCCTGATAAGTCTCAGTGATATCCCAGTTAAGATCAGACTCTTCTATATCCACGGCTTCTAGTAAGCGTAAGCCAATCAGCTTAACATCACGGTTGTCCGCCATTGCTACGGTCGCACCCGCTTTAATGTCTTCTAAGCGCTTGATATCACTGTTTGCCGCAGCAGCAATGACCATCTCATCCGATTTGCCGATAGGGCGAGCAACAGCGCGATAGCCTTGTTCACGGATCAAAGTAGCTGCATCAAATGGGTTGGCATAGATAACTTGAATGTCACCTGCCTCAATGATTTGTTCTTGTTCAGCATGTGAAGTAGGTATGTTCAGATGCATATTTAGATTGGCACGTTTTTGAATCAAAATATTAAACATGTGCCAGCCTGCAAAATGCTCAGGAGAAAAATCAGGGGCGATTAACATATTGTGTGTCGTCATGATTTAGCCTTCCTCATTTTGATTCATTTGGGCATACTGAGCCATAGCAGCTTCGATTTTGCTACGTGATGGCTTACGGCGTACCGAGGTATAACCCACTGTTTCGCCGCGACGAATGTTTGGCACAACGGTCGCATAGACCCAATAGTGACTACCATCTTTGCATAAATTCTTAACGTAGCCATGCCATTTTTGCCCAGCCGCTGCGGTATCCCACAAATCTTTATAAGCGGCTTTTGGCATATCAGGGTGGCGCAAAATAGATTGTGGCTGACCAATAAGCTCATCAACGCTATAGCCACTGATTTCGACAAAAGCATCGTTGACGTGAGTCAGCACACCATCCAAATCGGTGCGAGATACAATCAGCTTGCCATCAGGATAAGGGCGTTCAATACCAGTATCATAGACAGTCCGTGATGTACCATCATAATAAGTCAGAGTAATCTGCTCAGCGGGCATATCAGGCTTATGTGCATCAGGGATTGGAGAACCCATCGTAATCTCCTTTATTTATCGTTATATTTATAATGATTAAAAAGCCAATCTGGTGTGGTAGTTGTCGATAACATCATGTTGCCTTTCAGCTCAGTCGTCGTCCCAATATTTATCAGGCTATTATTCCATACAAATAATGTGTGCCATCTGAAATATTTTGTATGATACAGTCACTTCATTTTGATTAAAAGTCATATTTATCAGTCGCGCTATGTGCTATATGACGTTAAATAATAAAAATGTGTTATCGACAAAAATCTAAATTTACCAATTAGATAAGTTTTGCAAGGGCTTCTGAGGCACGCTTGATATCTAAGAATATCAAACCAAGTTTTGCATTTGGTTTTGCCATAATAGTAAGTACCGCTTCATCTCCAGATGAGGTCATAATCACGTAGCCTTTTTCACCTTGAATCATAATACGATCGATACTACCACGTGCCAACTCACGACCTGCGCGGTCACCCAATGACAATAAAGCCGCTGACATAGCGCCAACACGGTCTTCATCAACGCCCGTTGGTAGTGCTGAGGCAATCATCAGACCATCGTTAGAAATTAGGGCAGATGCTTCAACATCGGCTGATGAGCTGTTTAGGTCTTCCAAGATTTGTTGGAATGAATCTGTACGCATATAGTTTTCTCTATGACGGGTTATTCAATTGATAAAATAACAGTTAGTAATGGTGGAGAATAAATGTTGACTAAGTCGGCTATTATAAACCCTTGCTATTAATATTGATATACATTAGCTCGAGCAAAAAGCCAAGTTTTTGGGTTTTTTATACCGTTTGGTGCTGATTGTTGACCTCTCGTCTTTACTTAACGGTTATCAATACACAAATATCCATTAATATTTGATTTATTGACCGATTAGGAAAACGAAGGTTTTTTAGTAATACAGGACTATTTTTAGCACAATCAATGAGATCTGTAAGCTTATCAGCCGGCGTCTCAAGGTGCTATGAAAAGGCGCACTCTAGACTGTGCCAATAAAAATCGCTTATAACTTTTCATGATGGTGATATTTACTAGACTTATACGCCTCAAAAATGATATATATTATGAGATAAAAAATGTTCTTGTCTCTGAATGTGGCATCTAGGCATAAATTCAGTCAGCTTTTTTAATCCCATTTGTCTCTACACAAGCCAGCGTGTCGGGGCAATTTCAGTTTTACACCAGTGTCCACAATCCTCTCGTTTGTTGTCATACGACGTGACATCGGTGTAAGTAAGCATGATCACCATTTTTACCCTAAGGAAAAGATATGAGTATCAGTCAGGCCATCGAAAAAGTCGAAGCGCGTTATGCCCATCAACCTGAATTCGTTCAAGCGGTAAAAGAAGTTGCAATTACGATTGCGCCGTTATACGACGCCCACCCAGAATATGATACTTTTAAAATATTTGAGCGCCTCGTTGAGCCTGACCGCGTTATTGCTTTTCGTATTAACTGGGAAAATGACCAAGGTGAAGTTCAGGTTAACCGCGGCTGGCGTGTCCAGTTCAGCAATGCCTTAGGTCCTTATAAAGGTGGCGTGAGATTTCATCCGACTGTCAACCAATCTGTGTTGAAGTTTTTAGGCTTTGAGCAAATATTCAAAAACGCTTTGACTGGATTGCCAATGGGCGGTGGTAAAGGTGGCTCTGATTTTGATCCCAAAGGCAAAACAGACAGTGAAATCCGCCGTTTTTGCTATGCCTTTATGCGTGAGCTACATCACTATGTGAATAAAGACATCGATGTGCCCGCTGGTGACATTGGCGTGGGTGGGCGTGAAGTCAGCTATATGTTTGCGATGTATAAGAATTTAACGCACGAATACGGCGGTGTTTTGACCGGTAAAGGCGTTGGCTTCGGTGGCAGTTTGATGCGTACTGAGGCGACAGGTTATGGCGCGGTGTATTTCTTAGAAAACATGCTTACGGCGCAAAATGATGATATCAAAGGTAAGAGAGTATTGGTTTCAGGTGCTGGTAACGTCTCATTACATGCTGCTGAAAAAGCCCATATGCTGGGCGGAATCGTCGTCACTGTGTCAGACTCACAAGGAACTTTGTATGATGAAGCGGGTCTGAATCAAGAAAAAATTGATTGGCTCAAGGCACAAAAAGCAAAAAGCAAACCGTTGGCTGAGTACGTCGATGTTTATGGTGGAGAGTGGTTTGCGAAGCAAAAGCCGTGGCAATTCAAAGGTGACATCGCGATTCCATCTGCGACGCAAAACGAAGTCAATGAAGAAGATGCCAAGCTCATGGTTGAAAATGGCATCACATACGTTGTCGAAGGTGCCAACATGCCATTGACTGCTGAAGCCATCGACTATATTCGTTTGCACCGTGTGCATTATGCCCCAGGTAAAGCCGCCAACGCGGGCGGTGTAGCAGTCTCTGCGCTTGAGATGTCACAAAACTCAGTCCGTCAGTATAAGAGCTTTGAGCAAATCGACTTGCGCCTCAAAAATATCATGAGAAATATCCATGACTGTGCAGCTGATGCCTCAGAACAGTATGGTCAAACGGATAATGGCTATATCAACTATATGGCTGGTGCAAATATCGTTGGCTTTAAACGAGTTGCCGATGCATTGGTCGCTTACGGTATTTTAAACTAAGCACTTTTATCATAGCCACCTACTAACGAATAACGCGTCTGTTTTAACGATAGGCGCGTTTTTTATGGATGAACCCTACCGTGAACAGTCAAAGTGGTTTTTATGAAGCGATACGATTGACCTATTGATAATATGTGTTTTTTAAAAGATAATAATTTTAGAACACTCAATAAGATTAATTTTGTGGAGACCGTTATGAGCAAGATTTTCAAGCCATTTTCGCTAACGACTTTGGGTACTCGTGCTGCAGTAGTAGTGGGTGCGGCTATGTTGACTACGACAATCTATGCATCTACACAGCAACCGCTAGCAAGTGAGGTGCAAGCCGCCAAAGCCAGTAGAATAAGCTTACAACAAGCAATGAATATTGCGGCGAAAAAGTCATCTGGTCTATTGATGAGTGCCAGCTTTGATCACGATGATGATAAAGCGCAAGGCGGTGTGTATGAGATGGAATTCGTAACCAGTAGCCGAAACTATGAAATCAAAGTCGACGCCATGAATGGTAGAGTGATCAGTACGGATGTGGAACGATTAGACAGTGACGATCTGGTAGATTATAAGGCACTTAAACAAGCGAAGATTGATGTTAAACAGGCAATGAAAATTGCTGAAAAACAATCGGGCGGCCGTGTTATCGAGATTGAGTTTAAAAACGACCGAGATTATAGTGATCATGTATCCTATTATGAAGCTGATATCCTCAAAGGTAATAGTATCGTTTGGCTAAATGTTGATGCCAATACTGGCAGTGTATTTAACAATAAGTTTAAGAAATAGCTAAGTTAGATAGATAGTTAGACAGGAGTCGCTAATAGTCGTTTTTCTTGCTACTCAGTTTTTTGAAAATGGGGTAGCAAAGCTGTGCATTTATTATTAAAAAAGCCCCAATCATTCAATGACTGGGGCTTTTTTAATGTGAGTAGTTAGATAATTTCGCTATACCGTCTCACGCCACTTGCCTTGAACCATAATGCCGTTAATAGGGTTTAGTCCCATCTGATAAGCCAAATCCGCAGGTCGGGCGATATCCCATAAGACCAAATCTGCATCACAGCCAATCTCTATTTTGCCTTTATTAGACAATCCCAGCGCTTGTGCTGCATAAACAGTTGCCCCTGCCAGTACCTCTTCAGTCGTTAAGTAAAATAGCGTACAGCCCATGTTCATCGTTAGTAGTAGCGACGTTAACGGTGAAGTGCCAGGATTACAATCCGTTGAAATAGCCATTGGAACGCGATGTTTACGCAGTGCCTCAATCGGCGGCAACTTGGTGTCACGTAGCGTATAAAAAGCCCCTGGTAATATCACTGCAACCGTATTGCTTGCCGCCATTTTTTTGATATCGTCTTCTGATAAATGCTCTAAATGGTCGCTTGATAGCCCCTTATATTCAGCAACCAAAGCGCTGCCACCTATGTCAGATAATTGCTCAGAATGTAGTTTGACTGGTAGGCCTAACACACGTGCTACTTCAAAAACACGTCTGATTTGCTCAGTGCTAAAGGCGATGTTTTCACAAAAGCCGTCGACCGCATCGACCAAGCCCTCTGAATGCAAGATTGGTAGCCACTCGCACACTTGCTCGATATAGTCATCCGAGCGGTCCTGCATGTGAGACTTGTATTCAGGTGGTAGGGCATGCGCCGCTAGATAAGTGGTGCTCACATGGATATTGTGTTTGTGACCAAGTTGGCGAGCAACCGTGAGCATTTTGCGTTCAGTATCTAAATCTAAGCCGTAGCCCGATTTGATTTCGATACTGGTGACGCCTTCTTTCATCAGTGCTATTAAACGTTTTTCACTTTGTGCAAATAGCGATTCGATACTGGCAGCGCGGGTAGCAGTGACAGTTGAGACGATACCGCCACCTTGTGCCGCAATGTCTTGATAACTAGCGCCTTGCAAACGTGCCTCGAACTCGTTACTGCGATTGCCACCATAGACGATATGAGTGTGACAGTCGATAAGTCCGGGAGTTATCCATTTACCACCCACGTCTGTGACTTGATGGTTTTGATAGTGAGTCAGATAAGCAGTAATATGGCTTTGAGTGCCAACCCAAGCAATTTTGCCATTTTTAATACCGATAGCAGCGTTGTTCAATTGACCATATGGGATGCTATTTGTATGCTCATCTGTATAAATATCAAAACCATACTGCGCTGAGAAAGTCGCAAGATTGGCGTTAATAATGACATGGTCAAATGATGTCATAGTAGACTCGTCTAGCGTCTGTTCTGTAGGGTTTTTCAATATGGAGTTCTTTGATTCATTCATAATATGCTCCTGATTATTGTGAAGTCGGTAATCTTTGTTGGCAAGATCTAAGCACTAAGTAAGTACTGCTCTACAATAATCGCTAATAAGCGAGCAGCAACTTTGCAGCTACGACTATCAATATCAAAGGTGGGATTAATCTCGGCAATGTCGGCCATTTTTACTTTACCAGTAGCCATGATAGTTTTTACCATGCGCTCAACGAAACCCAGCTCAATACCAAAGGCTGCAGGTGCGCTCACACCCGGCACAACACTAGATGGCAGGCAGTCCATATCGATGGTCAGATAAACCACATCAACTTGATTGATAAAGCTTATAACCTGATCGGCAAGTATCTGCCAAGGCTGATAATGGCAGTCTTCATCACTGATGATATGCACGCCCAATTGCTCAGCACGATCAAACAGCGCCGCCGTGTTAGAGAAGCGACTGACGCCAATACAGCAATAGTGAAAAGGTTGCTCATGTGCTGTTAAATGCTCGGCAATTTGGCGAAACGGTGTACCAGAAGTTGCCACATCAGATTGACGAATATCCAGATGGGCGTCAAAATTAATGATGCCGATAGTAGGCATGGCATTTGCTTCGCTTTTATTTTCTAATGCCTGCCATAGTCCCAAAAAACTACCATAAGCGATGGCATGACCACCACCAAGCCCGATAGGTAAGCCGCCTTGTTTGACGATAGTGCTCACTTTGTCCGCATATTTGAGCTGAGCTTGCTCAAGAGTGTGCGCCGCAAAGTCATCATCGTCGTGACAATAGATATCGCCTGCATCACCTAGCAATGTTGCCAGTTGATTGTCATATCGTATTTGCAATGGTGCAATGACTGGCAGTGTCGCAAACGCTCGGCGAATCAGCGGCGGGGCAGCTCGTGCACCCACGCGGCCTTGATTGCGCCTAACCCCTTGATCACATGCAAAGCCGATTAGCCCAATATGCTGGCCATTTTGCTGACTGGTACTATCGAAAGCATATGGCTTTGCGAGCTGATACCAGTAGCGGGCACGTGCCGTCTCAAATGGCTCTGCACGCCCGGTCCACAGCGTCATATCAGCCGCTGTGTGACTCACGGTTGTGCTAATTTTCGTCATGGCCATTGCTCATTCCCTTCAATTATCTAACGCTTATTTAGACTCATACCAGTCGCTACGCAATGACTGCCAGTGCTCAGCAAGCGTACCGTCTAATACCAATTGCTTGGCCGCTTCGATATCAGGCGCTAGGTAGCGATCTTTGTCATAGAAAGTCACCTTCTCACGCAGTTTCTTATGTGCCACTGTTAAAGGCTCTGAAGTCTCTAATCCGCGATGAAAATCAATCCCTTGACCAGCAGCCAATAGCTCAATACCAATGATAGTGGCAGTATTCTGTGCCATCTCATATAGGCGGCGTGCGCAATAGGTCGCCATCGATACATGATCTTCTTGGTTGGCAGAAGTTGGGATACTGTCGACGCTACCGGGATGAGCGATAGATTTATTCTCTGATGCCAGCGCGGCTGCGGTCACATGGGCGATCATAAAGCCTGAGTTCACCCCAGCGTTATCAACCAAGAATGGCGGTAGACCACCTGACAGCGTCGCATCGATTAGCAAAGCAACACGGCGCTCAGACATAGAACCAATCTCGGCGATTGCCAAGGCCAAAATATCAGCGGCAAAAGCGACTGGCTCAGCATGGAAGTTACCTCCTGATATGGCAACGGGGCCATCTTCGTTATTGAAGATAAGTGGATTGTCAGTTACGGCATTGGATTCGATTAATAAGGTCTTTCCTGCTTGGTTGATGATATCAAGGCAGGCACCCATGACTTGCGGCTGGCAGCGTAGGCAGTAAGGGTCTTGAACTCGATCGTCCTGCTCGCCGTCATGTGACGCACGAATAGCGCTGCCTTTTATCAATTGACGGTGTGCTTTGGCGATTTCGATTTGACCATGATGACCACGTACTTCGTGAATACGCGCATCAAATGGCGAATCGGATCCTTTTGCCGCATCAATCGACAGTGAACCAACGATAGTCGCTGTCTCAAGCAAATCACGCGCTAAGAAATAACCCCGTAATGCTAGCGCGGTTGAAACTTGCGTACCATTGATAAGCGCGAGGCCTTCTTTGGCTGCTAGGGTAATTGGCTCAAGTCCATGTTGAGCTAGAGCTTCTGCTGCAGGCACTTTTTCGCCAGCGACAAACACGTCACCTTCACCCATCATTGCAAGTGTCATGTGTGATAAAGGCGCTAAATCACCAGAAGCACCAACAGACCCTTTTGCCGGAATGTTTGGCGTGATTTGATTATTGATTAAGCCAAGTAAGCTGTCCACTACCTCGCGGCGTACGCCTGATACACCTTGTGCTAGGCTGGCCACTTTCATCACCATAATCAGTCGTACCACGCTGGCAGGAAGTGCCTCACCAGTACCTACTGAGTGAGAAACGATTAGGTTACGCTGAAGTAGCTCAAGCTGATCATCACTGATACGGGTCTTTGCTAACAAGCCAAAACCAGTATTGATACCATATGCGCTTTTGTCTCGGGCAATAATCGTACGCACATCTTCATGTGAGGCATCGATGGCCTCATAAGCACTCTCAGGTAATGTCAATATGACAGGCTGCTCATAGATATCACGTAGCATCTTAAAGCTAAGCTGGCGAGGGTGTAGCGTTAATTGTTTGATATCGTTCATAAGATGATCCTAGTATTGTAAGACATATGGGTTATATTATTTTTGATTCATGTCTTTGTTGAAATGACGTTTTTTAAATGTTTTTAGTTAACGTAATACCTGTTATTAAATTTGTTTCTTTAGCCAATCCAGTTGAAGTACATGGCTAGATGTCCGAATGCCGCAGCCAATAAAATACTGAGTACCACGCGCTCGAACCAGATAATGACCATTTTGCCGACAGATAATGGTATTTCAGTGGCAAGTACACAAGGAATCATGGCAGAGAAAAACAACACGCTGCTAATAGAGATGACCCCTGCAACATAACGTGTCAATATATCTGCATCACTTAGTAGTAATGCCGGCAAGAACATCTCAGCCAATCCTGCTGACATCCCTTTAGCCGCGACGAGCGGCTCTGGTAGGCCACCCAGCCAAGTAAATGGATAAAGCAGCAAACCTAACGCATCGAAAACAGGCGTATATTTTGCTAATAGCAATCCTGTTAAGCCGACAGCGATGATAGAAGGCACAATAGCGGCAGCCATCGTTAGACCGTCGCGAAAGTTAGACCATAAAATTTGCTTGAGGTCAGTAGCTTGGCGAGATGTGGATAAACCCAAAGCAAATGCTGCTGCCAAACGAGTGCTGCCTTTATAATCTATCGTTGGACGTTCGACGCTATCATCAAACAGACTGATAGGCGGAATGCGAGCGGTAATCGCAGTGACAATAAAAGTAATCACTAGCGTAGACCAAAAGAACACATTCCAGAACTCCATCAGACCAAGCGTTTTGGCAACAATGACCATAAACGCTGCTGATACGGTCGAAAATCCAGTCGCAATGATAATGGCTTCGCGGGCTGAATATTGCTTTTGCAAATACACGCGATTAGTAATGAGTAGCCCGATAGAGTAGCTACCAACAAAGGATGCGACCGCATCAATCGCTGATGAACCTGGGGTTTTCCAGATAGGTTTCATGATCGGCTGCATGAGCACACCGACCATCTCGAGCAAACCAAAACCCACCAAAAATGCTAAAATTAATGCCCCAAGCGGTACAATCATACCGACTGGTAATGCCAGTTTTTCAAACAAAAACGGCAGCATGTCCTTTTCCATCATAAAGGCAGGCGCTACGTCAGCCACATACATCACTGCTAGTATCAGACCAATGATTTTAAAAGCAGTCATAATCATGTGGGTGATGTTTTTACGCCATGAGCCGTCTATAAATGGCTTGCTTACCCCAAAGATCATCAATAAAAATAATAACGTCACAGACAATGTATGCTGCTGATTGACCAGATAAGTTGCCCCATGATCGAACAAAATCGTGCTTTTCTCACCAATGGTAAATGGCACAAAAAACATGACCAAACCGATAGCACTAAAGACTATCAGTTGCAGTAACGCTACAGGTTTAGACAGTAGTGCTTCAGTTGGTTTCGCTGCTGCATCCTTGAGATTTAGTGTCGTATTTTGCTCAATCACATTATCCTCCTTGATAAAATGTCGATGATATCCTTAAGTCAAGTAATCACTTATAAGGATAAAGGGTATGCTACTTAACCATCGGCAGATTTAGACCATAATCTTTCGCTGTTTTGATCGCCAGCTCATAGCCTGCATCGGCATGACGCATAACCCCTGAGCCGCAATCGTTGACAAGTACTCGTGCCAAGCGTTTGGCAGCGGCATCAGTGCCATCTGCGACAATGACCATACCTGAGTGTTGCGAGTAACCCATGCCAACGCCGCCGCCATGATGCAGCGATACCCAAGTTGCGCCGCCTGCGACGTTGAGCATACCATTCAATAATGCCCAGTCAGATACCGCGTCTGAGCCATCTTTCATACTTTCTGTTTCGCGGTTTGGACTGGCAACAGAGCCCGTATCCAAATGGTCACGACCAATGACGATAGGGCCTTTTAGCTCGCCGTTTTTGACCATTTCATTGAATGCTAAGCCAGCTTTATCGCGTTCACCCAATCCTAACCAGCAGATACGAGCAGGCAGGCCTTGGAATTGAATGCGCTCTTTTGCCATGTCTAACCAGCGATGGATATGTTGGTTTTCAGGAAACAGCTCTTTGATTTTTTGATCGGTTTTGTAGATGTCTTCTGGATCGCCTGATAATGCTACCCAGCGGAATGGGCCTTTACCTTGGCAGAACAGCGGGCGAATATAAGCGGGGACAAAACCTGGGAAATTAAAGGCATCTTTAACGCCTTCATCAAAAGCCACTTGACGAATGTTATTGCCATAATCGGTCGTTGGGATGTCCATTGCCTGCAAGTCTAGCATCGCCTGTACATGTACGGCACAAGACTGAGCGGCATCTTTGGTCAATGCTGCATGTTGCTCTGAATCTTCTTGCGCAGCTTTCCATTCTTCAACTGTCCAGCCACTTGGTAGATAGCCATTGATCAAATCATGTGCTGAGGTTTGATCAGTGACCAAATCAGGCTTCATACCGCCAGCATTGGCTCGCTTGACCATCTCAGGCAAGATGTCTGCTGCATTACCAAGTAGGGCAATAGAGACCGCTTCACCAGCATCGGTATGCTGTTTTATCAACTCGTAAGCATGGTCTAAGTCATTGGCTTGCTTGTCGACATAACCAGTACGTAAGCGGAAATCGATACTAGACTGCTGACACTCGATGTTTAATGAAGTGGCACCTGCAAAAGTCGCGGCTAATGGCTGCGCACCGCCCATGCCGCCAAGACCCGCAGTCAAAATCCAACGTCCCGCCCAGCTACCATCATAATGCTGACGACCTGCTTCTACAAAGGTCTCATACGTCCCTTGCACGATGCCTTGCGTGCCAATATAAATCCAGCTACCAGCTGTCATTTGACCGTACATCATTAAGTCTTTGCGATCGAGCTCGTTAAAGTGCTCCCACGTCGCCCAGCGCGGCACAAGGTTAGAGTTTGCAATCAATACACGCGGGGCATTTTCGTGCGTTTGAAACACGCCAACTGGCTTGCCTGATTGCACGAGCAACGTCTCATCGTCTTCTAATTCTTTTAGTGATTCTAGGATTTGATCATAGCTTTCCCAATTACGAGCTGCGCGTCCGATACCACCGTAGACGACTAGGATTTTAGGGTTTTCGGCCACATCAGGATGCAAATTGTTTTGCAGCATGCGATAAGGTGCTTCGGTCAGCCAGCTTTTGCAATGTAGAGTACTGCCAGTGGGCGCGGCGATTTCGCGGCTCTCATCACGGCGAGTCAGCTTAGTCTCTTTATTGGTTCCATGGTCAGTAGTCATTATCATATCCTTGTGATATCTGTTAAGACGATAAAGTAATAAAAGTAAGTGTTTTACCGTCAGTCTATAAATTCAGCGAAACATCGATTAGATGACGCAGATCTTTTAGCACCGTCGTAAAGTTGTATATACAAATTATCAAAGATACTTTTTTCATGCAAGCAATTTTTTATAAATGACTCAATTATTTTTGTGAGGGTTTTGGTAGATAGATAAATGTCACAGTGTTTTGACAAGGTTCATGACGTTATCTCGTGATATTATGGCGCTACTATTATTGGTGAAACTAACGGTTAAACACGGACATGACAAAGACGATTCCGGCATATCAGCGCATAAAAAACGCCATATTAGACAATATACACTCGGGTAAATGGCAGGCGGGCAATGCAATTTCTACAGAAATGGCGTTGGCAAAAGAGTTTGGCGTATCGCGTATGACGGTCAATCGCGCCCTAAAAGAGCTGAGCGAAGAGCGAGTGCTAGAGCGCCGGCAAGGGTCGGGGACGTTTGTCGCCCAGCAGCAGTTCAATCATACCTTTGTAGAAGTGCGCAATATCGCGCAGGATTTAAAATCTGCCAACCGTGATTATCAGGCGCAAGTGGTGAGTAAACGCATACTTACTGCTGCGATGTTAGACGATGAATTACGGCGTAAATTTGATATTGATGAAGTAGCTGTGTCTTCTAATACAAGCGCTAGTACAAACGCTGATACAACCGTAATGGATGACAGTACTGGCGCAGATAGTAGCAGCGACGTTGCTGTTTTATACGAGGTAAAAATCATTCACTTTGCGGATGGTCAGCCCATACAGTTCGAAGAGCGCTGGGTGGATGCTCAAAAGGTGCCAGAATTTATTGAGCAGGATTTTAGTGTGGTCAATACCAGTGATTATCTCATTGCCAAAAGTCCACTGGAGCGCGGTCGCTATACCATTCGTGCACTGGCGGCACCAGATGAGATAGCTGCGCTATTGCAAATCGCACCGCAGTCGCCGACATTGGTATTGCGTCGTCAGACGTATTCAGCAGGTCGAGTATTGACCTTTGTGAAGATGTGGCATGCAGGCGATCGTTATCAATTCTCCGGTGAATTATAATAGTCTTACGCATGCTCACTGTTTTTGTACGTTTATTCTTTCTGAAGTGCGCTAGTATATGAATAAATGGCTATTTAATTGGCAATAATAACGTTAATATCTGCCTAAAAAATGTCCAAAAATTCAAAGATAATATAGAAACAGTATTGAAAAATATGCTGAGCATCCTCAAATCGAGCAGCCAAAGCTAAATAATGCGGCGCAAATACTTTATTATAGTATTTGCCTGTGCTGGTCTTATCCTTATTTGTTGCTATGGTTTTATTGGCACGATACCTTTTTGCATTATTCATTCACTCTTATAAGGACGTCTTATGAAACGTCGTACTCTTTTAGCACTTGCCGCCAGTACTATGCTACTTGCCGCTTGTGGTCAGTCTACTACCAATGAAGCAGAAACCAATGCGACAGACAGTGCCGCGACGGGTGGCTCTGATTTGCTGCAACGTATCAATAATGGTGGCACCATCAACGTCGGTACAGAGGGTACTTATCCGCCATTCACTTATCATGATGAGAGTGGCAAGCTAACTGGCTATGATGTCGAAGTGACACGTGCGGTTGCGGATAAACTAGGCGTAGACGTCGAATTTAAAGAGACCCAGTGGGATGCTATGCTGGCAGGTCTTGACTCAAAACGCTTCGATATGGTGGCCAATCAAGTAAGCTTGACCACGCCTGAGCGTTTGGCTAAGTATGACAAAGCCATGCCTTATAGCTGGTCGGGCGCGGTTGTACTAGCACCGACTGATGACAATCGTTATAGCTCGTGGGAAGGTTTAAAAGGTCTGCGTACTGCGCAATCACTGAGCAGCAACTATGGTGAGCTTGCAGAACGCTACGGCGCAGAAATCGTTCCTGTCGATGGTATGGCGCAAGCGATTCAATTGGTTAAGCAAGACCGTGCTGACTTCACGATGAATGACAATCTGGCAATATTGGATTATCTCAAAAAATTCCCAGATGCAGCACTTGAGATCAAACTGACAGCGCCTGCGAGTGAGCAGACTGGTTCAGGTTTAGTACTCATCAAAGGGGATGACGCTGTGGTGGCAAAATTGAATGAAGCAATGGCCGCATTAGCAGCCGATGGGACGCTGACCAAGCTTAGCGAAGAGTTCTTTGGTGCTGATATAAGTCAACAAAAATAATGCTAGCGTCTATCACGTCAATGCTGGCTGAGTTACTGGCACTACTACCATTTATGGATCCTGCGCGGGCGCAAATTGTCATCAATTCATTTTGGCCAATGCTTAAAGGCGGTATTTATTATTCGATACCGCTGGCGTTGATCTCATTTGCGATTGGTATGGCTATTGCGCTGATAGTGGCGCTGATTCGTATCGTACCGCGTGCTGGCTGGTTCCATGAAATCATATACAGACTTGCGCGTATTTATGTGTCCGCCATTCGCGGGACACCAATGCTGGTTCAGCTATTTATTATTTTCTACGGTTTGCCAAGTATCGGAGTAAAGCTTGATCCTTTTCCCTCAGCGATTATTGCCTTTTCGCTCAATATTGGTGCGTATGCATCGGAGACGGTGCGTGCCTCTATTTTGTCCATTCCAAAAGGACAGTGGGAAGCAGGCTCGACGGTAGGATTGACGTATCTACAGACCTTTCGTCATGTCATTTTGCCGCAAGCACTTCGGGTGTCAGTACCCCCGTTATCCAATACCTTTATCAGCCTAGTAAAAGACACGTCTTTGGCGTCATTGGTATTGGTAACCGAGCTATTTAAGCAGGCGCAAATCATCACGGCACGTAACTACGAATTTATGTTGGTCTATACTGAAGCGGCGATTATTTATTGGGGTATTTGTCTGTTCTTAACCTTTATTCAAGGTAAGCTTGAAACCAGACTCGATCGCTACGTGGCGAAATAAACCCTTGATAATGGGGGCAGTATAGGATGGTAATACCGCGTTGATAAGCGTGTGCTATTAGCAAACAGATATCAGTACAACAGGAAGCTTTATGATTCAAGTCACTAATATTCACAAAGCCTTTGGTGGCAATCAAGTGCTTAAAGGCATCGACTTGACCATCGAAAAAGGCAAGGTAGTGGTGATATTAGGACCGTCAGGGTCTGGTAAAACCACTTTTTTACGTTGTTTGAATGCGCTGGAAATTCCTGATCAAGGCATCATTGCTTTTGATGATGGTAGTTTAACGGTTAATTTTGCTACCAAGCCCAAGAAGAAAACGTTGCTGGCGTTGCAGCGTAAATCAGGCATGGTATTTCAATCTTATAACTTGTTTCCACACAAGACCGCGATTGAGAATTTAATGCTTGGGCCGACGGTAGTGCAAGGGCAAACTAAGGCGCAAGCCCGCGAACAGGCACTGGCATTACTTGATAAAGTAGGCTTATCGGATAAGGCAGATCTGTATCCGTTTCAGCTATCTGGTGGTCAGCAGCAGCGTATCGGCATTGCTCGTGCACTGGCTATCGAGCCGTCATTATTATTATTTGATGAGCCAACGTCTGCGCTCGATCCTGAATTGGTACAAGATGTGCTGGGCACGATGAAGCAACTGGCATCCGAAGGCTGGACGATGGTCGTTGTGACTCATGAGATTAAATTTGCTCGTGATGTGGCAGATCATGTGGTGTTAATTGAGGATGGTCATGTGGTCGAAGAAGGTAGCGCTAAGCAGATGTTCGAAGTGTCTACGCATCCACGTACGCAGGCCTTTTTGCAGCGTATTGAACAGTAATATCATAAAGACAGTCCAAGTTATTTAGCAACCATCTATGGCATAAATACTTATCTCTTAAGTAAAGTGTCAAGCGCAAGAAAGCCCCGACTATATCGATATAGTTGGGGCTTTTGTCGTTTAATAGCAATGGTACCAAGGTTATTCAAAGGTCTTAAAAAGTACAGACTAAATTCTTTGTCGTCTTTTTAGCCAGCGTGGTACGCGAGTGGCAGTGCCGTTTAATATGGCATTAAATAAAGCTGCCAATAAGATTAATACCACGCCCACATATTGAATCCAAGATAAGGATTGATGCAGTAATAGTATGGCAAGGGCAATGGCAGTCAATGGCTCAAAAATCGTAAATACCGATGCACGAGTGGCAGGTAATTTCTCTAATGCTTTCATATAAAGGGCAAAGGGCACGACGGTTCCAATCAAAGACAACCCCAAGGCATAGCCCCAAGTATGTAAAGGTAAGCTCAATAACTGCCCATAGGTTTGATAGGTTTCAGGTAATAATAGCAGTACACCAGCACTGATGATAATAGAGGTAAAAAACACCAAAGGCGCAGGGTGTGCATCGTGCATCGCGCGCTTGCCCAGTACCCCGTATAAGGAATAACAGACGCCTGCTAGCAGTCCTAATAGGATGCCCCAGTTGACTTGTGCTTGCTCACCCAGCATCGTCAATCCAACACCAAATACCGCCATGAGCGCCAGTAATGCCGACTGGCGAGTGATAGATTCATCAAGCAAGAATGCCGAAAACATTAAGCTAAACACAGGCGCAGTATAAAGCAAGGCAACCGCAGGCCCAGCACCGACATAGATCACAGCAAAAAAGTAGCATACCGACATACCAAGTACGCCAATCAAAGACTGCAATGCCAGTCCAAGCCACTGCTTTCGACGAAGCTTGATAAGATGCGGCCATAATTTCGGTAGCATGACAAGAATAAGAAAAGCTGCGGTTACGATACGTAAGATCGTAATCTGCCAGCCACTAAAGCCGATTTGATTGAGGTAGGTCGAGAATATCCCCAAGGTACCCCAGCAGACAGCGGCTGTGATAATTTGAATAGTGCCTATCCATGACTGCCGTGCTGACATTACGCCATCGGTATTTGCCATATCGCTCTCTATTTTTATGTGATATCAAAACTCATGCCCAAACTCAAAACCTCAAACAGTCCAAGCCTTTTAGCTAATGGCATCATACAATACTGAAATAAGAAAAAGACAACCCGAGTAAGGGCTGTCTTTTGTTTATTTTTTCAGTCTATCATTAAAGCGTTAATTAAGTTCGAACGCAAGTTAGTCAGACACAAAATTCAATTTATTTGAGTTAGAGGTACGCTTGTTTTTGGCTTATCACCCTTTGGTGTCATATCCCCCAAACTTAAGCATCAAGATTTACACTTGTAGTAAAAAATTCGTCAGCAAGCGTTTGGCACCTTCGGTCGCAAATGACTCTGGGTGAAACTGCACACCTTGAATGGGATAGTCTTTATGCTGTAGTCCCATAATCTCCTCACCTGCTAGCGCAGATTCGGTTAGGCTGAACTCAGCATGAGCGTCATTAGCAACGACAGCTGTGACAGCCAAGCAATCTGGTAAGGTGTCTGCTTTTACCATCAAGGAGTGGTAGCGCATGATTTCAATTTCTTGTGGCAATCCTTGATAGACACCTGCGCCATCATGGCGAATCGATGAGACCTTACCATGCATCGGCACGCTTGCCCGTACCACATCGCCGCCGAACACATGCGCAATCCCTTGCATGCCGAGGCACACACCCAATAGCGGCGTCGTCTTACCCATGACTTCAATCACTTCGGCACAAATACCGAAGTAGGAAGGATCATCGGGTGCGCCAGGGCCCGGTGAGATGATAATGCGGTCAAGATTCATGGCCTGTACATCTGCTAACGTTATCTCATTATTGCGTTTAACAATGACGTTCGCGGCTTTATCGCCGTCCATCGTCTGCAAAATCTCACCGATATATTGGTAAAGATTAAAGGTAAACGAGTCGTAGTTATCTATAATTAAAACATTCATGGGTTATCCACTCTTTGGCAAAATATAAGCAATTTACGGGTTCATCAAACTGTCTAAGACTACTTTCATGGCAGACAATTTACGCTGAATTTCTAGATATTCATCAGCAGGATTGGAGTCATAGACATTGCCGCCACAGGTTTGCGCATAGGCAGACTCGCCGTTGATGAATAGGCTGCGAATAGGAATGGCAAAGATACAGTCACCATTAAAGTTAAACGATCCAAGCGCACCGCCATAAGCACCTCGACCATCGGGTTCGAGCTCATTAATAACTTTAATCGCTTCAACTTTCGGTGCGCCTGACAACGTCCCAGCGGGGAAGTTGCTGGCAAGGGCGCTAAACATATCTTCATTAGGGTGTAAGATTCCGACGATTTCAGACGAGATATGTTGCACGTGAGAGAAGCGTTTGATATCCATGAGACTACGTACTTTGACAGTGCCAAATTGTGCCACACGGCCAATGTCATTGCGATGCAAATCGACCAACATATTGTGCTCGGCAATCTCTTTGGCATCGTTTAGCAATGCACGGGCAAGCTGTCGGTCTTCGATGACATCGACACCGCGCTTGGCAGTACCTGCCAGTGGATAGGTTTCCATCTCACCTTGACGCAAGCGAAATAGCAGCTCTGGTGACGCTCCAATGATGCATTGCTGGGCAAATTTCATAAAATACATGTGCGGCGACGGATTGACCGACCGCAATTTTTCATAAATGGGCATTTTATCGCCGGCAATACGGTATTTGGATTTAAAACCTACCTCACACTGAAAGATACGCCCTGAGATGATGTCTTCTTTGACTTGCATGACGGCTTTAGCGTGCTCTTCTGGACTCATGCCGTCACCCAAAAACTCAACTGTAGGCGGCTCATAGCTTGGAATTTGCTCATCAAGTAGCGCTTTGATTTGCTCGATGCGGTTTTCTTGCTGCGCAGTTGGATAGTAAAAGTAGAAAATCTCACCGGTCATCTTATCGAGCGTCAAACCATCCAAATATACGCCAAATTTAAACGGTTCAAAGTCATCGCTCGCTTTAGCATTGAGACTGGGTTCAAAGAAATTGACACTGTCGTAACCCAAATAACCGACAAGACCACCGCTTTGGTCGCGAGCAATGACGTGCTGCGGCGTAATTTTGCGCAGTAGCTCGTAAGGATTATCCGTTTGATAACGGCTAGTTTCAGCAGTTTTATTATCAGTAATCGCGAGGGTTGTACGATCGATGGCGGCAATGGTCATCACTGGATCAAAACCAATCGCATGATGACGCGCCATATGTCCATCTTCGCCCAATGATTCGAGCAAATAACAGGTCTCAAAAGCGCGCTCAATACGTTTGAACAACGCAAAGAAATCAATATCCTGAGTGAGTTTAATGCGCTGTGGTTTACTAGGAATATCAATAGCAGCAGGTTGGTTAGGTTTTAAGTTAGGAGAGGTCATAACAATATCCAAATTGGTTCAATGATTGATCAAATAAAAAGTAAGACAAATTAAAATTCTAGTTTCTGATTAATTAGGCGGCCTTTTCAGCTGTGTCTTTTATGAATGTTTTCTATGAGTCATGTCTATGAGTAATTAGTAAGGCACTCACATCGTGGACTTGCATGGCTTTGGCGCCGCGCGAGACGGTAGCGATACCGACACCTAGCTGCTCAGATATCTCGCGCTGGGTGACACCGCGCTCAAGCAAGTCAAAAATGCGGATACGATTGGCGATTTCCTGCTGCTCTTTTTCCGTCAATAGCGCACTGAATAGTAGGTCGATAGCGGTGCTGTCATGACAACTGGCTAAATGGCTTAATAAGCTTTGATAAGGGTCTGTGCTCATAACATTCATCTTAATGGAAAAGAAAAGGGAAGCTTACTTCGTTTCAGTATTCTAGTACGATAGTACATAAAAGGCAAGTAGCCTATGTAGATGTTTTGCTATTGCTGTTAAATAGGCACTGTGTTTTGGAAGATGATTATAAATATAGGATGGATCCTACATTTATAAAGATAAAGCCAGCTAATTTTTATTAACTGGCTTTATCTTTATAAATGGCTAACAGCTCGTTTACAGACCCTAATTAAACGGAAGAGTGCTCACTGGCAAGTTCAATTTGCACCTGCCAATCCTCTATATCCAGCTCATAACAGTTTTTGCCTTCGCCATTGATGCGATCTATCACCAAAAAATCAGAGTCGCGACCGAGGGCAAGTAGCGGATGATGCCAGACATTGGCATCGTATTGCACACCTTGATGAGATTGGACATAAAACACGGTCAAATCATCCGCAGACTGTGGCGGCGCACCAGCAGGCGCAACGATGACGATATAATCCTGCCCATTCATTGAAAAAAACGCTTGCGTGCCAAACGGATGATATTCCATGACCGATAAGGCAATAGGAAATTCACGTTTTTTGGCGCGGAAGATACTCATGCCGACATCGCCGCCGTCAAGTTTGGCTTCAGCAATGGCGTGATGGCGGCAGGCATAGCCTTTATTGATATGGTAGCTATTTTCAGGCGTCTGTGCTGCCTTGTCATAGGGTTCGATTACGGTGCCGTAGGGCGCAAACTCAGCTTTGGTTAAAGGTCTTGCAACGATCGTAGTCTTCATAAGAGTACTCATGACTTTGCCTTACTTTTGGTGATCACTGTTTATAATTGCTATGAGCCACTTTGCCATAAGCCCGTACGCGAATTAAATCAACATCTGGGAATAAATGACATATTCGAATGAACGATTATGCCGCTATATTGCTCATCGTTCTGAATGCTTTGTTGTGCTGATTATTATTGTTATTGCGCAGGGCTTATCGTGCTGGGCGAATAAACGGCATATGACGATTCACGTCTTTGTATAGTAAGTATCTAAATGGACCAGGTCCGCCAGCGTAACAAGATTGTGGGCAGAATGCGCGTAGCCACATAAAGTCACCCGCTTCAACTTCTACCCATTCACCGTTTAAGTGATAGACCGCTTTACCTTCTAGGACATACAGTCCATGTTCCATTACATGTGTTTCATCGAATGGAATCACGCCACCTGGTTGGAAAGTGACGATATTCACATGCATGTCGTGACGCATATCCGACTGCTCGGTAAATCTGGTGGTTGCCCATACGCCATCAGTACCTGGCATCTCAATCGCTGCAACATCGTGATCGCTAGTAACAAAGGCTTCAGGCACATCAATACCTTCACAGTGTTGATAAGCTTTGCGAATCCAATGGAATTTAACGTGCTTGTCGCTATTGTTTTTTAGCGACCATTTGCAGCTAGGTGGTAAGAATGCATAACCACCCGATTCAAGATGATGTGACACGCCTTCGATAGTCATGTCCATTTCGCCTTCAACGATGAATATAACACCTTCAGCGTTTGCATCTAGCTCAGGCTTTTCTGAGCCGCCATTAGGCTCAACTTCGACGATATACTGTGAAAAGGTCTCAGAGAAACCTGAAAGTGGGCGTGCAAGCACCCACATGCGCATACCTGTCCAAAACGGCAGATAGCTAATAACAATGTCGGTCAGTACACGTTTGGGAATAATGGCATAAGCTTCGGTGAAGATAGCGCGATCTGATAATAGTTGTGTTTGTGGAGGCAAACCGCCAGTTGGTGCGTAATAAGTACTCTTTGTTGACATTGTTGATGTTCCTTAGTGGTGTTGTGCCGCAATAAATTTGTGTCTAAACGTATGGTTACATCCAGTTTGCAGTGTTATCGGCAGTGGCTGGATGGTTTTTATACCAGTGTTTGGCAATGTCATCACGGCGGCATACCCACACATCGGGCTTGCTGGTGATATATTGCAAAAACTTTTTGAGGGCGATGATGCGACCGGCGCGACCAATGATGCGGCAATGCAAACCGATGGTCAGCATTTTGGGTGTGTGTGCGCCTTCCTCGTATAAGGTATCGAAGCTGTCTTTTAAATATTGATAAAAAGGCTCGGCGTTGGTAAAGCCTGGGCTTGAGGAAAAACGCATGTCATTGGTCTCTAAAGTATAGGGAATGACCAAATGCGGCTTACGAGCGATTTTATTACCGTCTTCTACTTTGACATTGAGCCAGTAAGGGAGCTCATCCGCGTAAGAGTCTGAGTCATAAATATAGCCACCTTGTTCGGCGACCAACTCACGAGTATTCGGGCTATCTCGTCCCGTGTACCAACCGAGCGGCTGACCACCGATCATGCGCTCGAATATTTCAGTGGCACGGCGCACATGCTCGCGCTCGGTCTCGCGGTACATATTTTGATAAGTAATCCAGCGTAGACCGTGACTGGCGATTTCGTGCCCATCTTCTAATACTCGCTCGATAATATGTGGCGTTTTTTCGGCAGCAGCGGCGCAAGTGAAGGTCGTAATAGGCAAACCGTATTCTTTAAAAGTGTCTAATACTCGCCAAACACCCACACGGCTACCATACTCAAATGCCGACTCAATCGACTGATGACGATTGTTAAATTCTGGCGTACCCAAGACATCCGATAAAAACCGCTCTGATTGACCGTCACCATGAATCACGCTATTTTCTGCGCCTTCTTCGATATTGAGGACGAACTGTACAGCGATTTTAGCGCCGCCTGGCCAGTTGGCTTTTGGTGGCTTGTCAGCATAGCCTTTTAAGTCGCGAGGGTAGGCGTCTTGATTGAAATCGCTGATTATTTTTTTGGTCATTGTCAATATATCCTAAATATTTTAAAGCAACTTAAGTCAATTAAAGCAAAATAAGGCGTAACTTTGGATCTATATAATATTTATCTGCGACCTTTATCTATAATCCCGATGCGTAAGCCACCATTTGCTGACGTTCTTCATCAGTCAATTTTGTGAGATTACCCAGTGGCATATAGCCCGTTTGTACGGCAGTGACGATTTTTGCTTTATGAGTTTTCATGTCGGTCGGTGTTTGCAAGATGATACCAGCTGGCGGCGCGGCAAATCCTTGCTGAGTAGGCTGGGCGGCATGGCACGTGCTACAGCGCGTGTGCACGACATCCATAATGGCATCATCAGCAGAGGCAGTTACTGGCACGACGTCGGCAGTGATATTTTCATTTGAGGTGGCATCAGTGCTTATAGTAGAACCGTCGACTGCACTATCAGTAGTTGTTGGTGGCACACTATTTGGTGTCGCCGTTTCAGCAGCGACTGCAGCATTGACAACAGGTAATGGCTCAATTGGTTCTGGGCGCATCCAAATAATTAATAATACAGTTAAGACAGCAGGGATGACCAAATAACGCGGCTTATGATTATCTAAATGCTTTTGGTTAAAATAGTGACGTACAATAGCCGTGATGATACCCACAAATACCAATACCAACCAGCCGTGAGCATGAGAGTACATCATCGGATAATGGTTGCTAATCATGGTAAAGATCAGCGGTAAGGTAAAATAGTTGTTCATCAGCGAGCGATTTTTTGCTTGTAGTGCCAAGTCCGCTACTTCTTTGCCTGGTTTTTCGCCACGCCTCACGCTTTCTACCAGCGCTCGTTGAGCGGGCATGATGCCAAAGAACACATTACCTGCCATTACCGTACCTAAGATAGCACCGATATGAATGAACGAAGCACGGTCACTAAATAGCTGATAAGAACCCCAGCAGGCGATGATTAATAGGATAAAAATAATGGTGCTAAAAATGAACGAGTTTTTGCCCAAGTGGCTGCGGACAATCACCTCATAAATGAAATAGCTGCCGAATAAAAACAACAAACTGGTCGAGATGGCACCGATACTACTACCAAAATCAACTTTGCTGGGATCAATCAAGTAGGCAGTCGCATTGGCATAATAGACGATAGAGAGCATCGCCATACCCGTCAGCCAAGTGGTATAAGCTTCCCATTTAAACCAGTGCAGGGTTTTTGGCATCTCTTCGGGTTCAAGCTTGTATTTGGCAATTTCATAAAAGCCGCCACCATGTACCGCCCATAAGTCGCCTGAAATGCCTTTGTCAGCCTTCCACTGTGGTGGCTTGCGTAAACTAAGATCTAGCCAAACAAAGTAAAAAGACGCACCAATCCATGCCACGCCAGCGATGACGTGGAACCAGCGAAAAAATAAGTTAAACCAATCGAGATAATAAGCGCCCATGTTGCAAATGTCCTTTTTACAATTTTCTTTTGTTCAGCTTTTTTCAATCTTTCGACGCGTTTTGCTATGGCGACGTGCTTTTATGATGTTCTTTTATATGGTGATGCTACATAACTACGAGCCGCGGTATGTGCTGTAGCCATGTGCGCTAAGCAGTAGCGGTACATGATAGTGACCGTTATCACTTATCATAAAATCGATGACTACTTGTGGATAAAAAGCCGTGAGATTTTGTGCATCGAAATAAGACTGCGTATCAAAGGTTAAGGTATAACGACCAACATCTAAGTGATATTCAGCAATATCAATCGTTGGGTCAAACGACCAGCTATCTGGTGCCACGCGTCCATCCGCGTTGGTGACGCCATTGGCTAATAGAGATGCCTCGCCAGTTGCGCTTACGCGATCTAGCGTCACGGCAATACCAGCGGCTGGTTTGCCCAAATGGGTATCTAAAATATGCGATGAGAGAGTACCTGACATAATAATTCCTTTTATATAAATGAGTCAGATGGGCTGAATGCTTTAAGCGTCACTCAGCAGTTTCTGTAAACGTAAGCGGGTGATTTTATTTTGCTCAGCCGCCGCATTGACCAGTTCAGTAGCGCGATCATTGGGCAAGCGTGCTAACAATAAATCGAGCATTTGCTGCGCGCTCTTACCGGTAGCAAATACGATAAAGATAAAGCCAAATTTATCAAGGTAGTCTTGATTGCCTTGTGCCAAAGCTTCAATCACCTCGTCATTGGCATCATTGGCACCCGACTGCTCATGGGCAGCACTGTCTTGAGTATTGCGGTATTTTTCTTTTAACGAGTCGACATTGCCTATTTGTGGATGACCATCAAAAGCCTCTAGTAACTGGGCTTCTGCTGTCTGTGCTTGTGCCCAAGCATCATCACTATGAGCAAGTAATGTAGATATATCAGCGAAAGGACGTTTTTTTTCTAAAGCCTGCGCCCAATGGGTGCTGGTACAGCAGGTCAATAGATGTGAAATTGCCTCAGCTGTTGAGAGCTCATTAAACTGCTGTAAAGATAATTTCACTATGACATCCTTTTCTTTTCTGACAAAAGCAGTGGAGTAGCATCTCTAGATAACATCTCATGCTAAAGTAGTATTTATCGATTAATAATTGGTTTACTATGAGCTATTCTGCTTAAACCTGACCATTTGGTCAACTACTTTATGCAAATATTTTATTTAGACTGGTGATATTTCATAAAAATTAGCATATGAATCCAGTTATTGGCTGGGATATGGCTCTTTATTCATCACAATAATGACAGGTAACATTAATCATGGCTCAACATAACGATATAGAACCACAAGCCGCGTCTGACGCGCCTGTACAGCGCAACCAGCAAGATATCCGCGCCCACAACCAAACCGTCATTTTGGCGGCGGCAGAAGAGGAGTTCGTGCTGCAAGGTTTTCGCGGTGCGACGATGCAAGGTATTGCCGATAGAGCCGAGCTGCCAAAAGCCAACGTGCATTACTATTTTAAGAATAAAAAAAATCTGTACCAAGCCGTGCTGCATTCTATTATTCAAGAGTGGAACGATGGCTTGGTCGCTATGAGTGTCGATAGTGACCCTAAAACGGTCATCGAAAAGTTTGTCCGTACCAAACTGCATCAAGCGTTTGCTCATCCCAATCGCCATAAATTGTTTGCGCTGGAAGTCATCGGCGGTGCCCCGCACCTGCATGAATTTATGTCGGCGACCATGAAGGCGTGGGCGCTAGACAAGGCACAAGTGATGAAAACTTGGCATGAGCAAGGCAAAATTGGCATC
Organism: Psychrobacter sp. NPDC064578; assembly: GCF_044901245.1. NCBI lineage: Bacteria > Pseudomonadati > Pseudomonadota > Gammaproteobacteria > Moraxellales > Moraxellaceae > Psychrobacter > Psychrobacter sp. NPDC064578. The sequence goes on along the minus strand of NZ_JBJDPI010000014.1, from coordinate 6,124 downwards.
GCTGACCCTTTACAGCTATTGATTTTGATTTGGGCAACGACGCAGCGATATGCAGAATTTGAGACAGAAATTGTCGGTTTGATGGAAAAGAGTGAATACGATCAGCAGGATGAAGCGCGGGCGGCAGACTTTTTGGTGCCGTTTATTTTGCGTGGCTGTGGTCTTGAGTAATGCTTATGCATCATTATTTTACGTCTATAACATGCCATTAATACGAAAGCATTCTGAATGTTTTCGTATTAAGGAGCGCTAAAAGAGTCAATGTCCAGAACCAGAACAGCAATGCTGATTGGTAAAGAATTTGACTATCCTAACGTACGTTTAAGAAGCCTTTTGTCTAAGAGGCTTTAGACCGTCATCCAGATGCTGCTCTGCTGTATCAAATTCGACACCGTAGTTTTTGGGCAAAATCATATCGAGAGTAATGGCCACAATACCTGACATAGTAACTGCTGACCCAAAGATATTACGGAAAAGCTGCGGCGCCTGTGCGAATACATCAGGAACAAAAGCCACGCCCATGGACAGACCTAGCGAAGTGGCAATGATTAAGATATTTCGATGGGTAAAGTTGACCGTTGATAGGATACGAATACCAGCAGTCGCTACCGTTGCAAACATCAATAACGTCACGCCGCCAACGACTGGTTTTGGCAATTGGGTAAAGATAGCACCCAAAATAGGAAATAGCCCCATAGTGAACAAGATAGCCCCAACATAAAAGCCCACATAGCGACTGGCAATACCAGTCATCTGAATCACGCCGTTGTTTTGGCTAAAAGTCGTCACTGGGAACGTGTTAAATACCGCCGCAATCAACGAGTTGACACCATCTCCTAATACGCCACCTTTAATACGTTTTTCGTATAAAGGTCCTTTGATGGGTTCGCCCGATATCATCGAAGTCGCCGTCAAATCACCAGAGGTTTCAATACTGGTAATGACATACATAAAGGCGATAGGAATAAAAGCCTGCCAATCAAACCCAAAGCCAAACTTGAATGGCACAGGTAGCGTAAAGATAGGGGCGTCAGAGACCAAAGAGAAATCAATGCGTCCCATAAGAATGGCTGCGATCAGACCAAGCATCAAACCTATAAAAATAGCACTGGAGCGAATGACTTTATTATTAACAATACTAATCAATACCACACTGACCAAGACCCCGCCACCGAGCAGCAGATTCTGTATACTCCCGAAATCTTCAGCGCCCACGCCGCCTGCCAAATCCGTCAGACCAACCTTGGTTAATGACAGACCGATGGTCACAATCACACAACCCGTCACGATAGGGCTCATCAAGGATTTGAGTCTGGTAATAAATTGACTTAAGAAAATCTCAACGAAGGCACCAAGAAAGGAGACGCCAAAGATAACAGAGAGAATCTCCTCCGGACTCCCGCCTTTGTTTTTTACCACAAAACCTGCCGCCAATACCGCGGCCAAGAAGCCAAAACTGGTTCCTTGTAACGCCATAAGACCTGAACCTACAGGTCCAACTTTATGGGTCTGAATAAAGGTAGCGACCCCTGATACCATCAATGACATGCTGATGAGATAAGGGATATGTTCCCCCAAACCCAAGACGCCGCCTATGATTAATGAGGGGGTGATGATACCGACAAAGCTGGCAAGTACGTGTTGTACTGCGCCCAAAAAGGCTTTTGTAGGGGTAGGGCGGTCATGCAATCCGTATAGTAAATCGGGGTTCCCTTGAATGTGTTCGCTCATCTTGGCTTCCTCCTAAAGTGACTTTTAGTCCAAGCTCTGTGGAGAGAGCTAAGCAGTGTGATGAATTTAGAGATGGATATCGACACACCGTTTATCTTCATATTGCTTAGTTGTCTCACAAAGAGTCGCACTTATCCTTGTGCTAATAAATATCAGCAGCTAGCTATTATTTATCAATATGACTAATAGTCGTAGGTTTAAACCTGACTAATTGGTCAACTATCTAAGGGTATAGTGAAAGGGTTGGCCATTGCAACGTTTTTTTTCATGTTGATGGCTTTATTTCTTAAATAATAACAGTCTATTAGACGAACATAGCGCAGTGGATTTGGTTTGCTCGCTATTTTGACTTGTCTAAAAACAGTAAGCAACAAAACGGAATAAGCCAGCCAGATTTAGCGCTATTTTTTAATATTAAATTTCTCGCATTAATTATTGCCAAATTGTTAGTACTTCGTTATTATGCCTCTCACTATTAAAATGCTAATAATTATCATTAACATTGTTATTCGTATGAAAGACTTTGTCTTTGTCAAGACTCTAATCGTCTAAAAAATGGTTTTCAATAATAAGCGGTGCAACTGCCACAAGCTGTGCTCAACAGTAAATAGCTCTTAAAAATTCTAATTTGTGATAGTCAATAAGGTGAGTGTGTTATGCGTGAAGTAAAGTTATCAAAACTATCTAGTCAAATGACGGTATTGTCCATGGGCGTGGCAGCGGTATTATGGTCACAAGCAGTCAGTGCAGCACCTGCAGAAGACATGCCAAGCACCACGTTGCAGACCATTACGGTGACAGCCAATAGCTCAGTACGTGATAAAGTGCAAACCGATTCTGTTTACATAGAAGACTATACGCCAGCGCAGCAAGCCAGCCATTTAAGCGATTTTTTGAATGTCGTTCCTGGGGTTACGGTAGGTGGTACCTCTGCGGTCAATCAGCGTATTCGTATTCGTGGTCTTGAAGACAGCAACCTAAAAGTCACTATCGATGGGGCGCGTCAAGAAGGCAAACTTTTTTATCATATGGGTGACATTACTATTGACCCTGACTTGCTTAAGCAAGCTGATGTCTCAGTCGGTAATAACTCAGTGACGCTAGGAAATGATGCCATTGGCGGGGCGGTGGCCTTTAAAACCGTTGATGCAGTGGATTTGCTGAAACAGGGTCAAAGAATAGGGGCTAAAGTTCACGCAGGCTATGCCAGTAATAATGACGAGCTACTAACGTCAACGACTGTATATGCCGCACCAACGGACAATGTTGACTTACTGGCTTATTATGGCAAGCGTGATAGCGATTCTGGCGAAGATGGTAACGGTCGTGAGCTGTTTGAAGACAGTAAAACTGAAAGCATCTTATTAAAGGCGGGTGCTTATATTGCGGATGACCATCATATTGGCGCAAATTTCAGCCAAACTGAAAAGAAAGGTATTTTCCCATTCCGTCCAGACTTCCCTAGCCGCTCTGAGCCTCCAATTCCGCAACAAGTGAAGCGCGATACTTATGGTATTGATTATACCTTTAATCCTAGCAACCCACTGATTGATGTAGATACCAACGTGTATCAAACCAAAACCCGCATTTTGCGCGATTCTGATTATATCAATGATCCAGGTTTTGATTTTAACGCACAAGTTCAAACCACAGGCGCAAAAATCCAAAATACCAGTGACATTGCTACGAATGTTGGCACACACAAACTCATCTCTGGTATTGAGCACTACAAAAAAGAATCGGAGATGGAGCGCGACTTCGTCAAAGCAGGGTCAGACGAGGCAACCAATACATCAGTATATCTAGAAGACCAATGGAAAAATGGTAAGCTCACTTTAACACCTGGTGTGCGTTATGACCGCTACAAATCTCCTGAGTTTATCTCTGGTGGCAAAACCTATGATAATGTCGTTGGTGCACTTGCCGCAAGCTATGAGATTGCACCATTGACGCAAGTATTTGCAAGCTACACGCAGTTATTTAATGGTCCTGACTTAAGCCAAACCATTTTTAATTCAAATGGTGACAAAACTTACGTTAATAATGACTTAAAAGCAGAAGAAGGGTCTAATGCTGAAGTGGGTATAGTCACAACGTTACGCGACCTAACGGTAGCCGGTGATGCACTACAACTAAGCGGTAAATACTTTGAAACTGATATCGAAAACTATATCGAATTTGTTCGTTCTGGCGGAACTCGCGTTGGCTTAGACTGTGTCACTGGACAATCAGGTGGTGAATGTCAAGGCGTCATCAATAAAGATGAAGATTTTAAAATTAAAGGGGTCGAGCTCGCTGCCGACTATAAAATGAATAACTTTAGTATGGGTTTGAGCTATTCACGCGCGCGCAGCAAAGGTGAAAAAACGGGCTACAGCATTCCATCAGTGACCGGAAGCAGCTCAGAATCAGGCGATAAATATATGGTCAATCTGGCTTATGCCCCAACAGAGACCACAGATATCGGCTGGCGCAGTACGTATGTTGCTTCAGTGATGCCGAATACGTCTGAAAATGAGATTGAAAAACCAAGCTATAATGTTCATGATATCTTTATGAACTATTCGCCAAAACAAGTTGATGGATTAAAAGCCACGCTTGGCGTTTACAATCTTTTTGATGAAGCTTATGCGAGCCACTCATCTCGTCTAAATCCGATTGATGATGTTGCTACTGACTTTGAGAAAGGTCGTAATATTAAAGCGTCATTGACGTATCAGTTCTAATCTTATTGTCACTTGATGATAGATGAAAGGGCCAGCTGTCTGTATAAGATAGCTGGCTTTTTTATGGTCAGTAAATGATGAAGCATGTGATAGCAATTACAACTTTTTTTGAATACCAATCAAAATAACCAATGAATAAAGAAACGATGAATAAAAAACCAATACTAATGACTTCATTTCCCCCTACGTTGCGTCAGAGCTGCTTATGGATTCATCGCTATACTGGGCTTGCAATGGCCGCTTTTTTGATCATTGCTGGTATCACGGGCACGCTATTGGCATTTCATGATGAGCTAGATGATGTGTTTAATCACAAGCTGGCAAATATTGAGGCGCAACACAAGCCGCCACTACCGATCGCCACACTGCATGATGCTGTTATCAGTGCCTATCCACAGTATCAATTTTCTAGTATGCCAACTTCAGTAGAGCCTAACAAATCAGCAGTTTTTTCGGTAGATAGAACGCGAGGTCAGGCAGCAGATAATGCTCCTAAAGCCCCGTTCCAAGAGGTGTATGTCGATCCCCTTACTAGTGAAATCATCGGTACACGTGATAAAGAGGAATGGGCATGGCGCAATACGATGTACAAGGTATTCTGGTTGCACCGAGATTTATTGCTGGGAGATATCGGCAAATTAATACTGGGTATCGTGTCCTTAATTTGGACGATTAACTGTTTTATCGGATTTTATTTAACCTTTCCCAGAGCGGTTAGTACCAATAAATCTCAACAAGCAGCATTGAGAAAATCATCTGGTAAACCCCGCGCTTCATTTTTTAAACGCTGGCTGCCTGCTTGGAAAATCCGTCGTAAAACCAATGCTTTTAAACTCAATTATGACTTGCATCATGCATTTGGCTTATGGCTGTGGTTGATGCTGTTTGTCATTGCGTGGTCGAGTGTCGGTTTTAATTTAAAATCGGTATATCAGCCTGTGATGCAAGCAATGGTGGGTCTTGAAGGTAGAGAAGGTAAAGGAGATAAACAAAAGAAGCCTGCGATGAATACGGAATCTAGTAGTGATAAGGCGACTACTATTGGCACTAATATGAACAGTACTAATAAGGTAGACAAGGCTAACAGTATTGCTTATTTAAGCAGGCAGGCAGAGATCGCCGCGCAAAAAAATGGCGTCAGTGTCCAGCAGCTATTGGGAGTGCGTTGGGTAGAAGAGGACAATCAATGGCAAATGCGCTTTAAAACCAATAAAGATATCGGTAAAAAAGGCGGTGCGTCATCTATCACCGTGGATGCGGCGACTGGCAAAGTTGAAAAGGTCAATTTTGGTTATCAGAGCGCATTTGGTAATCAAGCTGATCAATGGATGGCAACGCTACACATGGGTCATATCAGCCATGGCGTAGGTCATTTGTTGTATCAAATATTTTTAGCATTGACGGGGTTAGCCGTGGCGGCCTTATCTGGCACAGGTGTGTATTTATGGGTCAAAGGGCGTCAAAGTCGGTTAAAGCAAAGGCAAAAATTGACGGTTAAAGACAACTCTTTGAAGCGATTACGCGAAACCAGCCATTAAAGAGCAACTATAAGATATGCTGTACTTAAACCGCATCGACAATCACTGGGCGACCTTGATGACTGAGCACGGTAACATCGACGTTATACAGATCCTTCATGGTTGCTTGGGTGATGACATCTGCAGGTT
>NZ_JBJDPI010000013.1:0-92866 GCF_044901245.1 Psychrobacter sp. NPDC064578 | reverse complement strand
AGTGGCGTTTTAACTACAGTGATCCAAAACGTCAATTACACCAGCTAAAACAATGGGTTAAACAGGAACTGAACTAGTTATCTAGGACAGCCCCTAACGTTTTAATAACCACTTAAGTTGATGTTTAAATAATCATAGTGATTTCCCGCGCGGCTTCTAAAAATAGAAGCCGCGTTTTTTTGCATGAAATAATTCATTGTGAAAACACGCCCCAGCAAGCTGTTAGATATTAGCCTAAGTAATAAAGTGATAGGTTTACAGGTCTTTATGATCTTGAAGCGTTTCTGAGTCAGTAGGCGAATTTGAGGGACTCATCGCTTTAGGTTTTTCTTTGATAAGCTTTACTTTAGTTTGTTTATCGGCTGGTGCAAGCGCGATATAAGCAGACTCAGGCTTCTTACTAGTGGGTTTAGAGGATTTTTTTAGCGTCTTGTTAATTCTTTTGACAGCAGCGGCATCGCTTGCAGCTTGTTCCTCTGCGAGTGAGTCGTCGTATAAACCTTGATAGACAGCGAGGGTTTCTTCAATCATCTCACGCATGGTGAATTTATTGGTCATTTCAGGCCGTGTGATGCTTTCTAATTGATTTCTCACGGCTTTACATAGCGCATTGGCATTGTATTTTTTGACCAGCCCTTGAGGATATAGCGGTTGTAAAATTTCACTAAATGCGGCCTGATCCCAACCAATAACGGGTGTGCCTAAATGAATCGCTTGTAAGGCGTTGATGCCGATTGATTCAGGCTCATTCGCAAGCGCCATGACGATATTGGCGGCTGAGAGCCATTCACGCATGTCATTACGTTTGCTGCCTACATAAGTAATGCGATCAGCCAACCCTAATGTATTAGTGCGTTGGCGGAAATCTTCATGCGCGACGTCACCATCTCTATAATCATCATCCATGATAATGACGTGGATGTTAGGGAACTGCTCTTGCAAGTTGCCCAAAATATCAATCAGCCATTCCTGACCATATTCGTTACCAATAATAGTTGGAAATACCAGCCATTTTTTATGCTCAAGCTCAGGATATTCAGCAAAAGTATGCCGTAGCCAATAAACAGACGGATTATGACGATAAGGATAGCGGCGCGTATCGATACCACGGTAGATGCGTTTGATGACTTTGGGGTCGGCATCTTCTCGGCGCAGGCCTTTTTTTAGATAATTGGTCACACTATCGGAGACAGTAATGATGGTATCGACATCGAGTAAGGCTTGAGAGTATTTATTGATCGGATAAAAACCATACATGGTTGACACTAGCTTTGGTATCCGCTTGACACGGGCGCGGCGCAATGCCAAATGCAGTATCCATGCAGGTGTGCGTGAGTGCACATGGATCACGTCAGGATCGTACTCTTCAATTAAACGCCGCAGCGCCGTGACTTGTAGTAACGACAGCCAAGACTTTTTATTCATGTGTATCTGATGATAGTTATTGCCATCACGCTTTAGGCGTTTGACCAGATCATTATCTTCATCGGCGCTAGAGACGATGATAGATGTATGGCCATTTTTGACCAATGCGCGCCCAAGATGAAAAATACCGCGCTCGGATTCATCATGCTTTAAAGACGATAATAAGCGCATAACTTTCATAATGGCATTGGTGACCAGTTCATAATAACAAGTGGCTATTGTCAGTTAAAAGCCGCCAAAACTCAACCATCAAGATAAAAAGATAAGGTTATATGGTCGAGTTTCTAAGAGAGAGACGCATAAAGGCTTGAATCGAAGGATAAAAGTCACTAGCGACGTTTCTGTAAATGCTCAGCATTGGGCAGTACTTGTTTTTCGCTTAAGTATTTCCAATAGCGCTGCGGCAAGTATTGCTTATGCAAACGTGGGTTTTTACGCTCTTTGATGTTGACGTTGGTAAAGTAACCTTGCCAAAATTTTTGATAGCGCTGCTCGTCCTCGCTATGAATACTGGCAGGATTGCGCAGCACGGCATTATCTAAATCAGTGATGGTTTGCAGGGCAGCGGGGCGTTTAGGCGTGCTTTGGTTCTTATCATAATAAATGCCATAGCCACGGGATAAATCATAAATCGCCCAGTGTTGGTCTTGGTAGCGCTGACGAAAATGCTCACCAATTAGCGGTAAGACATTAAAATCAGGCTCTACTCGCGCAAAATAGATATCGTCAGTGGTATGCTCAAAACGTACAAAGGCTTCCATACGATGCTTCTCACGACCAACAGACTTGACCGTTTGCACCAGCTCTAAAACATTAAGATTACCCAAATCCTCCATAATATGGCGGCTAGGGTAGTCAATAGCATATTTGACCACTTGAAATAGAGTCGTACCGATATTGTCTTTTTCGGATAAAAATCCCCAGAGAATATTACGCATGCCTGAACGACCTAAGAGCTTATTCAGCTTTATCAGTACGCGTTCAGCATTGTCTTCATCAGTAGTAACGCTATTCGCCTGTGCGATTAATGAAGGTACATAGCAATCTTGAGCGATTAACTGTAGAGAATCATCGTTTTGCAGTTTATTGGCATAGACATAAAATACCGCACTTAGCCAACCCTCAAAACTTGGCTCATAAAGCACGATGCTGGGTGTTAAGTGACCGACAGTATAGTCGTGGCTTTGCAGCAGTTGTGACATCTATATTCCTATTTAAAATAGTAATTATTGAAACAATGCTAATTACAACAGTGCTATTTAAAACAAAGCCAGTTGCCCATTACGCTGGTCTTTATACTTGGTCTGCGTCTGTGCCAATACATATTGCCGGAAGTTATCACGCGTTAAATGCGCTAAATGTTCGTTCTTGCCAGTCGTTGCGATGAAGTATTTGGCGCGATTGACCGCCGCGCCCATTTTTTTGAGATGATAAAGTGTCAACTGATTAAACTTGCGCGCCTTTACTATTTTTTTAGCCGTTTTGGTGCCGATACCGGGAATGCGCACAATCATCTCATAGCTTGCGGTTTGAATATTAACCGGAAAATGCTCACGATGGCGGATTGCCCAAGCAAGCTTTGGATCACAGTCCAAATCTAAGAACGGCGAGTCAGGTTCAACGATTTCATGCGCACCAAAGCCATAAAAACGCATCAGCCAATCCGCTTGATACAGACGGTTTTCACGTATCATTGGCACAGGCGTTCCAATCGCTGGCAAGCGGCTGTCGGACAACATAGGTACATAGCCAGAATAGTAAACGCGTTTTAAATCATACTGTTTATAGAAATGACTCGATAACTGAATTACTTGCAAGTCAGTCTCGTTACTCGCGCCAACAATCATTTGACTGGTTTGACCTGCTGGCACAAATTTCGGTGCTTTTTTATGGGTTTTACGGCTCTCTTTGATCGTAATAATTTCAGTTTGAACCGTTTCCATCGGTGCTTTTAATTCATCATGTGACTTCTCTGGTGCGAGCAGTGCTAGACCTGATTTGGTCGGAATCTCGATATTAACGCTTAAGCGGTCAGCATACAGACCAGCTTCTAATAGCAACTCTTTTGATGCACCCGGAATGGTTTTTAGGTGGATATAGCCATTAAAACGCTCACGGGTACGTAATATCTTGGCGACCTCGACCAAGCGTTCCATCGTATAATCGCCACTTTTAAAAATACCTGAGCTCAGAAATAACCCTTCGATATAGTTACCGCGATAAAACTGCATGGTTAAATCAACGACTTCCTCGACGCTAAAAGCAGCGCGTGGGGTGTCATTACTTTTGCGTGAGGTGCAATAAGCGCAATCGTATATACAGTGATTGGTTAAGAGGATTTTTAACAAGCTGACGCAGCGACCATCTTCAGTGTAGCTGTGACAAATACCAGTTGCAGAAGCATCGCCCAGACCACCGCCTTGGTTTTTGCGCGTACCAGCGGAGGATGAGCAAGAAACATCATATTTAGCAGCATCCGCTAAAATATTGAGCTTGCCTTGTAGTCGTTCATAATTGATGGTGGCCATAATTGCGATTTACCAATTCATTCATAGGTTGTTATTTTAGCAAATAGGCTTGTAAGTCACTGGAATTATTGAAGAAATATTGATTTCATGCGACAACTATTGTCGTGCTATTTATGAGATTTTTTTAATTATGAGAGCAGGGATTAGGCAACGTTTGAACCACTTTTTCTGAGAAGTATTCTTTGACAATGAGACGTCCTTTTTTATCAAACTCGACGTTGTACTTGGGGTAAGCTGCAAAAGCGTCTGGGTCATAGGTCGAAGGAAAATCGATTTCTTTATCTGAAAAAAATCGGCTAGCCGTCCATAATTGTTTATCATTATTATATCTAACGCTACACCGACTGTTTAGGTCAAAGGTGAAATAACGGTCAAAGTATTGCTCCTTGCCGCCACGACCAAATAGCATGTTAGCACCGCACGGATTGCCACAGCCGATATAGACATGATAAGTATCTTTATCGATTTTTTTAAGCGAAGTATGGTTCCAGCCGTAATGACCTATTCCATCCATAAGCACAGTTTCTATTACTTCGCCATTATTTAACGTTTCGCTTTTAAGGATATAACCATCATCGCAAAATTCATTATCGTTCTTAGTTATATATGCAGTACAAATTTTCGACATATAAAAGCTAGCGTCAAATTTTGGTTCGGCAGCTTCAGCCCAAGATATAGAACTAAAAATACAGCCATAAATAATAAAAACCAATGAATAGAGAGGAGTAAATTTATACATGGAAATAATGACCAGATATTTGTTTTGAGTTAATAGCACTATAGCAAAAGGTTGGTTGTTAAGGAATAAGGTACACTCATCAAAAAGGTCTTGCTGACTAGGAAATTAGCCGGCAAGACCTTTTATTAATTTTAAGATTTATTAAATAACAATATTTTCAAATCTAAACTTTAAAATCTAATTTTCACTGAACTTTCGCACGTATAACAACCGTTTGCGGTGCATTAGCAGGAAGGTCAACCAAGTTCCATTTTAGTCCAGAATAGTTTTCTGTGATGACTACAGTATTGCCAACTTGTTGGATAGTCTGATAACTGTCGCCGCCTGTTGTCGCAAGCGTTGGTAGTGGGCTATTCAATGATACCAATTGCACGCCATTTGGCAGTGACACCATGGCATTGATGTCAGTGACGGGTTGTGCCGTGGTATTGGTATACGTGGTGTGGTATTCGATGATGTCGCCAGGTGCGATATGGTTCGCAGGTACAGCCACTTCGCGACCATCTTTATTTTTTAATATTTTCATCACTTTGGTTTGTGCATTCACCACGTCAGGCGTACTAAAGGTCGGGGTCAGTTGCAGAGCATCTAAAGACGTAGATACTATTTGCGTCGTTGCAGGTTGGTTCGTCACTACGGTTGTCGTTGGTGTATTGATGACTGGCAATTGGGTAGCCGTCGTCACAGGCAATACTTGCGTCACGCTAGTCGTCGGCACAGCTATGACATCAACCTTGCTGGTTTGATTAGTGACTTGGTTGGTCACAGGTACGCTCGTAACCGTGGTGCTGCCTTGGGTGACGACCGTATTGTTCGCACCATTACTGGCGACTTGGCGAACCGTATAGCGTGGAACGTTAGTTACTTGAGTCACCGCATAAGGCATGCCGTCTTGCATAGTGATGCCGTGTGGTGTCGCTGTAATGGTCGCGGTTTTACCGTCAGAATACTGCTCAACGACGGTAGTGCTACTACCAGCAGACGAAGTGATGGCGATTTCAGGCACAGCATGTGCGGTAGATACCGTCAATAAAGCACCTGCTAAAATTGTTGGAATAGCAGTGCTTATCATGCTTTTTTTGACGAGGCTGTGCTGGGTAAATGCCTTCTTATTTATAGTCAGTAACGCTGGCATATCGATGTGTATGGTCATAATAGATTCCTTTAAAATAACAGTAAATAAAGCCGCTAATGTAGTAGCAGAAAGCAAAGCGTAAAAAATAACGCTTAGAAAACAACACCTAGAAAAGAAAAACCCCCGTCAAATGAGCATGTAAACCATGTCAAATAACGAGGGTAAAGATACTAATGATAGCCAACGTTCGCTATCTCCCCATCATTATTTTAGTCAGTTGCTAAGCACCTATGTCTAATGCTTAGAATAAGACACTTGTAATAGGCACAAGGCTCAGCATCTATACTCGAGCAATTATGCGCTAAAACAAACAGACTAAAAAAGCAGCGTTGTGTAACTTCTGCTCTATTCATAATGAGGTTGTGTACTGCTTTCTACGCTCATTTGCTAGGCAAATTGCCAGCTGATTCGCGTTAAAATACTGCTGTCATCAAAAGCTTTTTATTTATCAAAGAATTACCTATCAAAGAATTACTATTAAAGGCTTTCTATCCAGATATTTCTCAAATCAGGAAAATTAATCGTAAATCACTTTCATGATTTCGTATTCGACCACGCCTTTTGGCGTTTCAATACGTGCTTCATCGCCTTCAGACTTACCAATCAAACCACGTGCGATCGGTGAATTGACTGAGATTTTACCCGCTTTAAAGTCTGCTTCATCATCACCAACGATTTTGTATTGTTTTTCTTCTCCGGTGTCCATGTTTTCGATAACGACGCTCACGCCGAATATCACACGACCATCTTTTGGCAATGTTGCAGGATCAATCACTTGCGCGCCGCCAAGTTTGGCTTCGATATCACGGATACGCGCTTCACAAAAACCTTGCTGTTCGCGAGCAGCATGATATTCAGCATTTTCTTTTAAATCGCCGTGTTCACGAGCTTCAGCGATAGAAGCAGTGATGCGTGGACGGTCGATACTTTTTAACTGTTTTAATTCGGCTTCTAGAGCCGCATGTCCTTGCGGAGTCATGGGATAACGTTGCATGTTTTTTCCTTAAACCAATAACACCACACCATCTCCTACTCTTAGTGAATAGTGAGATGGTGTCAGTGTTATTGCAATGAATATGTGAAGATATAAAAAGAATGAGGTTTAGACTGCGTAACAACTAAACACGCGCTTATCTGTGAGCATGGATACACTGACAAACAAGACACTTTAACCTTACGTAATAAAAAGCATAGTCGCAGTTTAGCCACTATGCTTTTTAGGTCTATCTTTTTAAAACTTTATTTTTTTAAAGTACTGCTTTTTTAAGCCGTACGTTTTTTTAAAGCCCTATTGTTATATGAAAATCGATAACAAGTTTTGCATCCGCTGTTAAACAAGCGTTGCCGTTATGCTTAATCTACTGAAATTATGCTGCTAAGTCAATAGAGCTAAGCAATAGTCTTTGCTTGTTCGTGCAAATCTTGTAGCTTATAGACCTCAAACGGTAGGTCAATGGCATAAGATTTACAAACCGCGTCTGCCGCCCCTAAAGTCGTCACATAAAACACTTTACCTTGCAGGGCGCTACGGCGGATAGAGAATGAATCCTCTTGTGCCTGTTTGCCTTCAGTGGTATTGATAATAAGGTCGATTTTACCATTTTTCAAGGCATCGACGATGTGCGGGCGACCTTCGGTAACTTTATTAATTTGCTTGCATTCAATACCAGCATCGGCCAATATTTTTTGAGTACCAGTGGTTGATACAATGTTAAAACCAAATTCGACAAGCTGGCGAGCGATAGGGGCGATTTGTGCTTTGTCACTATCACGTACTGAGATAAAGACAGTTTTGGTTTCGCCTTCGGTCGGTAGACCTGGCAGACGCTCATTACTACCGATAATGGCTTTATAAAATGCTTCGCCAAAGGTTTTACCGACGCCCATTACTTCACCTGTTGATTTCATCTCAGGGCTCAAGATTGGGTCAACGCCAGGGAATTTAGCAAACGGGAATACTGCTTCTTTGACCGCATAAAATGAGGGAACGATTTCAGTGGTAAAACCTTGGTCTTTCAATGAGGTGCCAGCCATACAGCGCGCCGCGATTTGCGCTAAAGAAGTACCGATACATTTAGAGACAAACGGCACGGTACGGGCAGCGCGAGGGTTCACTTCTAAGATATAAATCGTTTCACCTTTTACGGCAAACTGGACGTTCATTAAGCCGACAACACCAAGCTCTTTTGCCATGGCGACCGTTTGCGCGCGCATCACATCGCACAGCTCATCAGATAGCGAGTAAGGCGGCAATGAACAGGCTGAGTCGCCAGAGTGTACGCCTGCTTGTTCGATATGCTGCATGATACCGCCAATCACGACGTCTGTACCGTCGCTAACGCAGTCAACATCGACTTCGATCGCATCATCTAAGAAGCGGTCTAATAATACTGGCGCTTCGTTTGACGCTTGTACTGCAGTACGCAAGTAGTGTCTTAGCTCGTCTTCGTTATAGACAATTTCCATCGCGCGACCACCAAGTACATAAGATGGGCGTACAACTAGAGGATAACCAACGTCTTTTGCCTTGACCAAACCATCTTCTAAGCTCGTCGCTAAAGCATTGGTTGGTTGAATAAGGTTCAATTGCTGAATCATATGTTGGAAGCGTTCGCGGTCTTCTGCGCGGTCAATCGCATCTGGGCTAGTACCAATGATTTTTACGCCAGCAGCTTCAAGAGCACGGGCTAGTTTCAATGGCGTTTGACCACCAAACTGTACAATCACACCATCAGGATTTTCGATACGGACTATTTCTAACACGTCCTCTAACGTGATTGGTTCGAAATACAGACGGTCAGAAGTGTCATAATCGGTTGAAACCGTTTCAGGGTTACAGTTCACCATGATGGTCTCATAGCCGTCTTCGCGCATGGCAAGGGCGGCGTGTACACAGCAATAGTCAAACTCGATACCTTGACCGATACGGTTAGGACCGCCACCGATCACCATGATTTTCTTGTTATTTGTTGGATTGGCTTCACATTCGCTGTCGTAGGTTGAGTACATATAAGCGGTGCTGGTGGCAAATTCTGCCGCGCAGGTATCAACGCGCTTATAGACTGGATAGACGTTTAAGTCCCAACGCTTGGTGCGTAGCTGCTTTTGTGAGACGCCAAGGAGTTTTGCTAAACGCAAATCTGATAAACCTTTACGCTTAAAGTTGCGCAAATTCTTTTCGGTTAAACCGCCAAAGCTCAGTGCTTTAACTTGTGCTTCAGTTTTCACGATATCTTCGATTTGTACCAAGAACCATGGATCGATTTTGGTTAAGTTGAATACTTCATCGACGCTCATACCGATACGGAAAGCATCGGCAATATAATAAATGCGTTCAGGCGTTGGAATGGTTAAGCGATTGGTGATTTCGCTACGTGCCTTTTCAATGCTAACTTTCGATAAGTCAATTTGCTCATCAAAACCATCATTGCCAGTTTCCATACCACGTAATGCTTTTTGCATCGACTCTTGGAAGTTACGACCAATCGCCATCACTTCACCAACCGATTTCATTTGGGTTGATAGAACATTATCGGCTTGTGGGAACTTTTCAAAGTTAAAACGTGGAATTTTTGTGACCACATAATCAAGCGCAGGCTCAAAGCTGGCTGGCGTTTTGCCACCTGTAATGTCATTTTGCAATTCATCTAGCGTGTAACCAATGGCTAATTTCGCCGCGATTTTAGCAATCGGGAAACCAGTGGCTTTTGACGCCAATGCTGATGAGCGTGACACACGTGGGTTCATCTCGATGACGACCATACGACCCGTATCAGGGTTAATACCGAACTGAACGTTTGAGCCGCCTGTTTCAACGCCGATTTCACGCAGTACTGCCAATGAGGCATTACGCATGATTTGGTATTCTTTGTCGGTCAAAGTTTGTGCTGGCGCAACCGTGATTGAGTCGCCCGTATGCACACCCATTGGATCAAAGTTCTCAATCGCACAAATGATAATGCAGTTGTCGTTTTTGTCACGAACCACTTCCATCTCATACTCTTTCCAACCGATTAATGATTCATCGATGAGCAATTGATGATTTGGTGATAAATCAAAGCCACGCTCACAAATCTCGATAAATTCATCGCGGTTATACGCGATACCGCCGCCTGAGCCGCCCATGGTGAACGACGGACGAATGATACACGGATAGCCCATTTTTTCTTGGGTCACAAATGCTTCTTCCATGGTCTCAGCGGTTTCAGCGCGCGGGCATTCAAGGCCGATACGCTTCATGGCTTTATCAAATAAGTTGCGATCTTCTGCCATCTCGATTGAGTCTTTGGTCGCGCCAATCAATTCGCAGTTGTACTTGGTCAATACGCCATGCTTGTCTAATTCTAAGGCACAGTTTAGCGCCGTCTGACCACCCATGGTTGGCAAGATGGCGTCAGGGCGTTCTTTAGCAATGATTTGCTCAACGGTCTGCCAAGTGATTGGCTCAATATAAGTCGCGTCCGCCATGGTAGGGTCAGTCATGATGGTCGCAGGGTTTGAGTTGACCAAGATGACGCGATAGCCTTCTTCTTTTAGCGCTTTACAGGCCTGTGCACCCGAATAATCAAACTCACATGCTTGACCGATGACGATAGGACCTGCGCCTATGATAAGAATGCTTTTTATGTCGATACGTTTTGGCATAGTTAGGGCTACCTTCGTTAGTATGATATTTTAATTGATTTATATTCGGCTAAACTCGTATTTGAACAGTGCTATATTTTAATAAAACACCACTTTAATAAAACGATATTTTGCGTGGCTCAGCTTAAACCATCATGCGTGA
The DNA here is from genome assembly GCF_044901245.1 of Psychrobacter sp. NPDC064578. NCBI lineage: Bacteria > Pseudomonadati > Pseudomonadota > Gammaproteobacteria > Moraxellales > Moraxellaceae > Psychrobacter > Psychrobacter sp. NPDC064578. Next base: position 82,253 of record NZ_JBJDPI010000013.1, on the reverse strand, counting down.
TCTAAGCTGTATAACGAATACTTACTGCTTGCTAATGACTGATACTTAAAAGCTGATTAACTGCTTAAGCTTTAGCCGCTGCCATCATATCTGCAAACTTATCAAACAGTGGCGCACAATCATGCGGACCTGGGCTGGCTTCTGGATGACCTTGGAAGCTAAAGACAGGCTTATTGGTCAGCTCGATACCTTGGTTGGTACCATCGAATAATGAGCGATGGGTAGATTTAACGTTATCAGGCAGCGTGTCTTCATCAACCGCAAAACCATGGTTCTGACTGGTAATCATAACCGTGCCAGCTGCTAAGTCTTGAACTGGATGGTTGGCGCCGTGATGACCGGTTTTCATTTTAATGGTGTTTGCGCCGCTAGCTAGACCAATCAACTGATGACCTAAGCAGATGCCAAAGGTTGGCACATCAGTTTTTTCAATAATATGACGTACGGCATCGATAGCATAGTCGCAGGCTGCAGGGTCGCCAGGACCGTTTGATAAAAAGATACCATCTGGGTTCATCGCCAGCACATCTGCGATAGGTGTTTGTGCAGGAACGACGGTTACATGACAGCCGCGGTCGACTAGCATACGCAGGATATTGGTTTTGCTACCAAAGTCATAAGCGACGACATTGTATTTTGCTTCGATATGCGTGCCTAGTTGCTTGAAAAATCCGCCTGTACCGCTATCATGACTGCCAATGGCATCACGGTTAAGTAGGGTATCTGATAAATCCCACGTACCTGCTGTCCATTCGAAGCGCTCTTTCGTGCAGCATTCTTTTGCCAAGTCCATGCCTTCGATACCAGCAAACTCTTGTGCCAATTTGATGGCTTGTTGCTCGTCAGCAGCGCTGATGGTCTCGCCGTTGGATGCGGTCATAATACAGCCATTTTGTGCGCCTTTATCACGTAATAGACGGGTCAATTGGCGCGTATCAATTTCAGCGATTGCAATGGTATCGTTACGTGATAAATAGTCGCTTAATGATTCTGAATTACGGAAGTTTGAGGTGACCATCGTTGCATCACGGATGATAAGACCGTCGGCCCATACTTGATGACCATTGCCAGACTCAGTGTCCTCGCTATTGGTACCAGTATTGCCGATGTGCGGATAGGTTAGCGTGACCAGCTGGCGCGCATAACTTGGGTCGGTTAGGATTTCTTGGTACCCTGTCATGGCTGTATTAAACACCACCTCACCGACACGATGACCGAGACTGCCGATACTCACACCGCGAAAAATCGTACCGTCTGCTAATGCCAAAATTGCTTGTATTTCTGCCGATGAATTCAAGGTTTGCCTCCGCTGTTATTAGTGAGTGCCATGATTTTCATGATGAAATTTTGGATTGAACGCGGCTTTTTGTATCGCAAAAATTGCTATTAATGGATACTAAAAAACACCTAAACCCAAAATTTTCCCACAAAAAAGCGAGAAGACATTATTGATGGAAACTACAAAACCCACTAGATAGTGAATAGGTAACTTGCATCATGTCCGCTCGCTTAGGCACAGATTTTGCGCATTATATACAATATGCCCGCAGATAGCCAGCCGATTTTTAGATTGAAAAGTATGCCTTTAATTATTGGCCGTTAATAGCGCTGGATTTTCCCTTTTGGCTTTGCCACAATGGACAGCAAATCGAGATATCTGGTCTTTATGATTCGCTTTCATGACTAATTTTCATGACTGACCTATTTCATTACTATATATAACAAGGAGCCGTTATGATTTATCAATATTTAAACAAGGTGCCCGAATTCGCGGTACCTTTTAATGGTTGGGTCGCAGACTCAGCACGAGTGATAGGTGATGTCTATTTGGGTCATCAAGCTAACGTGTGGTTTGGGGCAGTGATTCGCGGTGATAATGAGCGCATTCATATCGGCGATTATAGTAATGTGCAAGAAAACAGCGTCATTCATACTGATGCAGGTATTGAGGTCAAAATCGGCAACTATGTCACCATTGGTCATTTAGCGATGCTGCACGGCTGCGAAGTCGGTGACAATAGCTTAATTGGTATTGGGGCAGTGGTATTGAATAATGCCAAAATTGGTAAAAATTGCATTATTGGTGCTAAGGCATTGGTCACTGAAGGCAAAGTTATTCCGGACAATTCACTCGTCATGGGTGCCCCTGCAAAGGTGGTCAAAACCTTAACGGACGAGCAAGCAGCGATGTTGAAATTATCAGCGATGCATTATGCGGAGCGTTGTCAAAAATTTAAAACGGGCTTAACAGAAGTGGCCATGCCTGATTAAGCAGAAATTTATAAAGAATCCTTGAATTGTTTGATATTGATCTATTTTTTTATATAAATCAGGCAAACGTTTTTTACATAGAGAAGCTTTATACCATCAGCATCATGACCAGCCAAATGATGGCAAAAATGATAATACCAATAATCAGTCCGCGAAAAATATCGTGGCGTATAGAGTAGTCATTAAGGTAAGCGTTATGATTGGTTGTTTCGTTGATGTTGAGCGCATTGACGCTTTCAGCGCCAGCATTTTTACCAACGATAAAACCCATGATTGCGCCTACGACCAACATAAATGGGGTGAATAACCAAAAAACGTCGCCATTACCTATACCAGCTATTGAGCGAATGACAACAATGGCAAGATCGATCAGTAAACCGCCAACGCCGTACATCACACCATTTAAGAGCGCATACAGTATACGGTCGAAAGGTGATTGATAGCTTTTACCCAACTGACGTTGTCTGATTTCTTTGATCGAACGGGCAGGGCGACGCGTTTTACTTGGCAAAACATTTTTGACATCAGGCGTTTCCATGCGATTCTCTATTTTTATGATGAAGTAAGCAAAACAGATACTAGGGCGTATCACCATTTTTAGCACCATTTAGGCACTTTCGTTCAGATTGAGGACACAGCCTAACCACAAGTTATATAAATAAATTTACCATAATTTTGTTTGGTAAACAGTAGCATTCACTAAAAATTATTGAGAAATTTTTTCATATCATTATCTATCTCCAAAGCGGAAGTTATTAAAAACCAGTTGTATTTCTGTCCTTCAACAAACAATAATAAGGTCTCATTATGCAGGCAACACAAGCACAACTTTCTCCAAAAGAGCTGGCACTTTTTGATTTAGACCATACTTTGCTCGACGTCGATAGCGACTATTTATGGGGCGAGTATATCGTCAAACACGACCTCGTCGATGAAGCGCAATACCGCACGGCCAATCAAAAGTTTTACCAAGACTATATCAAAGGTACGCTTGATGCGACGGAATATAATGAATTTGTGGCGCAGTTTTTAAGTAGCTTGCCGATGGATAGATTGCATGAGCTACGAGAAGACTATATTAAAAGTGAAATTGAGCCGCACATACGCCCAAAAGCGATGGAAGTACTTTGTCAGCATGTTGAAAAAGGTCATGAGGTGGTGATTATTTCTGCCACCAATGATTTTGTGGTATCCGCCATTGCCAAGCGTTTTGGTATCGAAGGTGCCAATGTGCTATCAACGCCGCTTGAGATAAAAAATGAGCGCTATACGGGCAAACTTACTGATAAACCAAACTTTAAAGAGGGTAAGATTTACCATCTGAATAAATGGCTAGAGAAGCAGCAATCAGCAGGCACGACTTTTGATAAAACTTATGCTTATTCAGATTCCAAAAATGACATTCCATTGCTTGAGTGGGCGGATGTGGCTATTTGTGTGTCACCCGACGATGCGCTACATGCTCATGCATTGTCGCATCGCTGGGCAGTAGAGGATTGGTCGATTTAGGCGGTTTAACGTTATTTAATATAAAGCCAGTCATAATTAGCCAACTATTTATCGTCAATCTCATTTAAAATAGCGCCATATCAGTGAGATATTTATTTAAAAAGACAGGAAACTTTATGGAAATCAATCCGTATCAAGAACGAATCAAAGATTTATCAGAGCGTGGGCAGGACTTGCGGAGGTATCTTTGACTTCGATGGTAAGCAAGAACGCTTAGAAGAAGTCAATTTAGAGTTAGAAAACCCCGAGCTATGGAATGATCCAGAGCGTGCGACTAAGATTAATAAAGAAAAAAGCCAGCTTGATGGCGTCATCGATGTTGTGGTGTCGCTTGAGAGTACATTGGAAGATGCGTCTGCCATGCTGGAGCTGGCGGTAGAAGCAGAGGATGAATCCTTGCTGGCGGATGTGCAAGCAGAGCTCGACAATGCGGAGAAACGCGTTGCGGATTTAGAATTCCGTCGCATGTTTAGTGGCGAGATGGATCCTAATAACTGCTACTTAGATATCCAGTCGGGTAGTGGCGGCACCGAAGCGCAAGATTGGGCGGAGATGCTGTTGCGTATGTATACCCGCTGGGCGGAATCGCATGGCTTCAAAGTTGAGGTCATTGAGGTATCTTCTGGTAGCGTGGCTGGTATTAAATCAGCAACGATTGAGATTAAAGGGGATTACGCTTTTGGTTGGTTACGTACCGAAATCGGCGTGCATCGCTTAGTCCGTAAATCGCCATTTGATAGCAATAACGGTCGTCATACCTCGTTTGCTGCCGTTTTTGTGTCGCCTGAAATTGATGATAATATCGAGATTGATATCAATCCAGCAGATTTGCGTATTGATACTTATCGTTCATCTGGCGCAGGTGGTCAGCATGTGAACACGACCGATTCTGCGGTACGTATCACCCACGAGCCAAGTGGCGTGGTGGTCACTTGTCAGAACGAGCGTAGCCAGCATGGGAACAAAGCGACGGCGATGAAGTTGCTGCGTGCTAAGCTTTATGAGCTTGAAATGCAAAAACGGATGGAATCACAGCAAGCGGTTGAAGACGGTAAGTCTGATGTCGGCTGGGGCAGTCAAATTCGCTCGTACGTGCTCGATGACTCACGTATTAAAGACTTGCGTACGGGTGTTGAAACCTTTAACACTGGTGCGGTGCTAGATGGTGACCTCGATCAGTTTATCGAGGCGAGTCTAAAAGCAGGACTGTAAAAGGATGTTTTAAACAAGCAGCCGTTTTAAAATAGTAACCAATATTTAATTAAGGAAAATTATGCCAAGCGTTAATAATTATTTTGATGATAAAGTGACTTCTATTGCCTTTCAAACGGCTACCAAGCCTGCGACTGTCGGTGTCATGGAAATTGGTGAGTATGAGTTTGGCACTAGTGAATTCGAAACCATGAGTGTGGTGAGCGGTGCATTGACTGTTAAGCTGCCAGAGAGTGATGAGTGGCAAACGTTTAACGCTAGCGAGCAATTCACGGTTGAAGCCAATCAAAAGTTCCAAGTAAAAGTAGACGTCGAAACCGCTTATCTATGTGTATATGGTAAATAACGACTTCTAAGTTATGGCAGTATCAAAACGAAAAACGCCAAGTATTTTATGCTTGGCGTTTTTTATTTCTGAACTATAAAAAACTATAAGTTTTTACGGTACTGCACCATGTCCGTTAAGCTTGCGACTTTGTCATACAGTTGGCGTGCATCAGCATTACTTTCTTGAGTTTTCCAATAAACGTGATTACAGCCTTTTTCATCAGCAAAGTTGTATACCGCTTCAATTAATACCCGTCCGATACCCTTTCCACGTACAGACTCATTGACATAGAGATCTTGTAGATAACAACATGCCGTACTACTCCAAGTCGTTAAATGTATTACTACATGAGTAAAACCTACCAAAATATCATCCTTCCACGCCCCAAATCCATAAATAGCTACATTGCTATCTAGCAAGTTGCGCCATGTTGTATCAATCGTGCTCATTGGCAAACTGGTCTCATAAAATGTTAGATAGTCTTGCCACAATATCAACCAAAAGTCATAGTCGGCTTTAGAGAGTGGTGCTATTGTGATAGAAGTGTTTTTCATTGTGCTTTACTCAACTTAAGTTTTGATAGCCATTAAATTATGACCTAAAATTCAATGGTTGAGAACCCTGCCATTCGCTTACTTTTACACAGCATTACACTTTGTCTGTGCCAAATAAACAGCAAAAACTACCGTCATTAATTATGCTAAAACCATGAATTCTCAAAGGTATACAGGTTTATGACAAAGGCAAAATTACAGACTAGCCAGCAGACAATGACCAAAGATGTGCGTCATGATTACGAGCATCTCGCACGCCGCGCTAATTTGCGTTATGTGAGTGACAATGAACCAGGCTACGAGCGTAGACGTTGGGGTCGCGGCTTTACTTATCGTGATGCAACAGGCAACACGGTCAAAGACAAAGCATTGCGTCAGCGTTTTGATGCATTGGTGATACCGCCCATGTGGTCAGAGGTGTGGATATGCCAAGACGAACGAGGCCATCTGCAATCAACAGGGCGAGACGAAAAATCGCGCAAACAGTATCTGTATCATCCGTCATGGAACAACATCCGTGACCAAGCAAAGTTTGATGCGATGATAGGATTTGCAGAGGCGCTGCCCAATCTACGCGCGCAGGTGGAGATAGATTTGGAAGCAGAGTCATTATCGCGCACCAACGTACTCGCTGCCGTCGTTAAATTGCTAGAGACCACTTTGATTCGTATTGGTAATAGCCGCTACGCCAAGCAAAATAAAAGCTATGGTCTGAGTACGCTACGCAGCAAGCATGTTAGTGAAACCGACAATGGACTGGCGTTTGATTTCGTCGGAAAAAGCGCAAAAGAACACCACATTGAGCTGCAAGATGAGCGATTGATTGACATCGTGCAGGCCTGTTCTGAGCTGCCAGGCTATCAGATATTCAAATATCTAGATGATAATGGGCATAAGCAAGTCGTTGATAGTAGTGATATCAATGACTACTTACGGATGCATACGTGCGGCATGGACTGCGAAAGCAAGCTGTACAGTGCAAAGGATTTTCGTACATGGATGGCAAGCGTGCTCGCAGCAAGCTACCTTTATGACGAACTACAAACGACTGCAGGCGCTAACATATTAGCCAGTGCGCCAGAAAGCGCTGAGCGACAGCAATTAGTCACTGATATGGTAAAAAGCGTGGCAGCAGAGCTAGGCAACACACCAACCGTATGCCGTGCCTCTTATATTCATCCCATTATCATTGAGCATTTTTTGGCAGGGCAGTTTTTTGAAACTTACAAACGAGCACGCCGCGGACGAACCAAAAAATACCAAAGCTGTGAAGAAAAAGCATTGTTAGGGTTTTTAAGAGCTGATGTTTAGGTGTGAGGTCTTAGATAATAATATTGAGGTATTAATTCTCTAATAGAAAATTGAAAATATGTGGCAGTACTTTGGCTATTGATTGTAGGTGTCTTCGCGGACTTATAGCGAATTAATGATAATTAGTTATAGATTACCTCTATTTCTATAAAATAAAAATGATACGTTATGTATTGAAATAAACGTAAAAATGCGTTACTAATAGAGCATAATAAATACGAACCTATGAAACGGTCTATAGGATGTGACCGTTTTGCAATCATAAATACCATTTTACCAGTGACCTGCTATTGCTAAAGGATTAGCTTATGAACACCGCCTCTCAAACTCTGACGAATACAGATACAGACACTACCGTCGCACCAAAAAATTATACCGATTACTATAATAATTTTGATATGGATACATTGCTGTCAGAAATCTTTGGCAAGCAGGTGGATGATCGACTAAATGCTTATATGGCTTGCTGTGGTCGCCATGTACGCGATGGCCGCGCTGAAAATGCTGCGTTAGTACATGAAGACACGGCAGGCAATATAACGCGCATGACTTTTGGTGAGCTTGACAAAGCGAGTGCTCAAATCGCTAACTTGCTACAGTCGTATGGTGTAAAAGCGGGCGATAAGGTAGCGACCATGCTACCACGCACGCCTGAGCTGCTAACCGTTGTATTGGCAACATGGCGTATCGGAGCCGTATATCAGCCGCTATTTACCGCTTTTGGCTATGATTCAATCAAGTATCGGATGGATAAAGCCGATACCAAAGTCATTTTTACTAACTTAGAAAATCGCAGCAAGTTTGAAGACTTGGCTGAGCAAACCAAAATGGTGTTGGTCGGCAGTGTGGAAGATGCCCAGATATGGGGTGACGATCATTATAGCCAGTCTATGGCAGCACAGTCGCAAACGATCGAACCCGTGATCCTCGATACGGATGCGCCATTTTTGCAAATGTTTACCTCTGGTACGGTTGGTAAATCAAAAGGCGTCAGCGTTCCATTGGCCGCATTACCTGCTTTTTACCTATATATGCGTTATGCCATCGATCTACGCGAAGATGATCAATATTGGAACATGGCAGATCCAGGCTGGGCATATGGCTTGTACTATGCCATTACAGGGCCTCTGCTACTGGGCATCACCACTTATTTTAATGAAGCAGGATTTGACGCGACTAATACCCGTGAGTTTATGGTGCGTCACAAAATTACCAACTTGGCCTCTTCACCAACTGCATTTCGAATGATGAAATCTAGCGGCGTATTTGATAATAAAGACAACAATGACGTTGACCTTGATACCAATGCCAAGCTGTCTTTACGCTGTGCCAACTCGGCAGGGGAGACGCTAAACACCGAAGTCGTTAATTGGGTTGAGACCTATCTAAACTGCCAAGTAAAAGATCAGTACGGTCAAACAGAAACCGGCATGACTTGCTGTGCGCACCATGCGCTGAAACACGAATCTCCAGTTGGCTCAATGGGTATGGCGCTACCAGGTCATACGCTAGTGGTACTAGATGATGATATGAATGTACTGCCAGATGGTGAACAGGGTCAGCTAGCAGTCGTCGTCAGTCAGTCACCTGCGTTTTATTTCCGTGGTTATAGCTGGAAAGAAAAACAAGCCTTTGTAGATGACTACTATCTGACAGGTGATGTGGTGGAGCGTCATAGTGATGGCAGTTATTGGTTCTCAGGGCGTGATGATGACATTATCATTACGGCAGGTTACCGCGTGGGGCCTACTGATGTCGAAAACACCGTCTTAGAGCATGACGCAGTGGCAGAGTCTGCGGCTGTGGGCGTGCCAGACGAAGTGCGTGGACATACGATCAAATCTTACGTGGTGTTAAAAGAAGGTATCGAAGGTAGCGAGCAAATCGCCAAAGAAATCCAAGAGCTGGTGCGCAAACGTCTATCCACTCATGCCTATCCACGTGAGGTCGAGTTTGTGACCGAATTACCAAAAACACCAAGTGGCAAGATTCAACGCTTTTTGCTACGTAGTTTATCTGCCGCGTAACTACCCAATAGAGCGTTTATAGATAATTCATAGAAAACAGCTAATAAGAAATGAAGATTTAAAGGAATAAACATGCAAATTAAACAGAATAGCTTTTTGGTCACAGGCGGCGCATCAGGTTTGGGCGAGTCAGTGGTTCGGGCGATTGTCGGTCAAGGCGGTAACGTCGTCATTGCTGATCTAAACGAATCAGCAGGGCAAGCACTGGTCGCTGAGCTAGGTGATAGTGCGCGCTTTGTACGCTGTGATATCACTAACGGTCATGAAGTACAATCAGCGGTTGAGATGGCAGAGTCAGCTTTCGGCGGCCTACAAGGTTCAATCAACTGTGCTGGTATCGTAGTGGTACAAAAGTTACTGGATCGTGATAACAATCCGGCAGACCTTGAGTCATTTAGCCGCGGGGTCAATGTCAATCTGGTTGGTTCATTCAATGTCGCCCGTTTGGTCGCTGCTAGCATTGCAAAGCGCATAGCTAGTGATAGCAATGCAGGCGACCATATAGAAAAGAATGTAGATCAAGGTATTATTATTAATACAGCCTCTATTGCAGCCTTTGATGGTCAAGTAGGTCAAGCCAGCTATTCATCGTCCAAGGCAGGCGTAGTTGGTCTAACCTTGCCGCTTGCTCGCGAGCTGGCACGTCATGGTATACGCGTTATGACTATCGCACCAGGGGTTTTTGCTACGCCGATGATGGAGTCTATTCCAGAAAAAGCCCGCGAGCAGCTAGAAGCAGGCGTGCCTTATCCCAAGCGTTTGGGCGCACCCAATGAGTTTGCCAAATTGGTGACTCATATCATTGACAATGCCTATCTAAATGGCGAGGTGATCCGCTTAGATGGTGCGATTCGCATGGTGTAACAGCATAGCGATTGATTCATTACTTTTGCATAAAACGTATCTACAGAATCTGGCATAGTGTTTTGATACATATGATTAATGACGAAAAATTAATTATGAGGATCAAAGCCTATGTCATTTTTTTATAATAAATTTCACCACTCAAATGAGCAGCGCACGTATTGGTTGCTTATGGGCATTAGTTTTGCTGCTATTGTAAGCACCAGTGCTATTGCTTATGCCAAAAACTCCTCAACATCCAAAAACCCCATTCCTGCGTCGGCAGTCATTGATCGAGTCTTCGTCGACAAATCAGATCGTATCTTAACATTGATGAGCGGTGGTAAAGCCGTTAGGTCGTATCGTATTGCGCTAGGGGGTAGTCCATCGGGACATAAGCAACAAGAAGGCGATCAGCGTACGCCCGTTGGAATTTATACCTTAGATTATAAAAATGAGAAATCTATTGCGCATCGTTCTATCCATATTAGCTATCCAAATGATAAAGACAAGGCACGAGCGAATTCATTAGGGGTCAATCCGGGTGGCGATATCATGATTCATGGGCAAATGAATGGCTTTGGACATTTGGGCTGGTTGAATCAAAGGCGAGATTGGACCGATGGTTGTATCGCGGTTACCAATGATGAGATGGATGAGATTATGGCATCGGTGATACTTGGTACTCCTATCGAAATTGTGGAGTAGCATAGTCGGATTATGATTGGGTCTATGCTCAATAAGTGCATTGCTTATTACCGTATTCAACGTAAATTTCTCTTTAATTTACATCAATAAAATGGCGTTTCCTGCCTACTAACTATATTTAACTGGTATTAATAACCCGTTTAAATATTATTAATAATCAATATCATTGCTTTAAGTAAGGTTTTATTTGGTAATTGTCTTGAAATAGGTGTATATATACCTTATATAAGTGACAGATAACAGTGGGCACTAGACTAAGATAATCCTTAGAAGGCTCACTGAAAATACTAATTATAAAAGGATATAAACATGAGATTTGAGAAGTTTACGCAAAAACTGCAATCCGCCATTCAAGAAGCACAGAGCCTAGCGTTAGGTCGCGACCACACGGGCATTGATCCTGTGCATCTGCTTGCAGTATTGCTACAGGATGAGTCTAATTTATCTATCTGCCAACAAGCAGGCGCGTCTATCCCTGCGCTAAAGAATGGTGTGGCAAAGGCGCTCGACAATCAAGCAACGATTAGTGAGCCAACAGGTGATGTGAATTTAAACCCAAATTCGGTTAAAATTTTGAACTTGGCAGACCGCCAAGCACAAAAAGAAGGCGATGATTTTATCGCCACTGAATGGGTGATGTTGGCGCTCGCTGAGCAAGGTGAAACCAAAAAGATATTTGAGAGTGCGGGCGTAACAGCGAGTAAATTAAAAACAGTCATTGAGCAATTGCGAGGTGATGATACGGTGAATAACCAAAACGCTGAAGATCAGCGTGATGCGCTGAATAAATATACGATTAACTTAACTGAGCAGGCGGAACTTGGTAAGCTTGACCCTGTGATTGGTCGCGATGAAGAGATTCGTCGTACCATTCAAGTACTGTCACGTCGTACCAAAAATAACCCAGTACTGATTGGTGAGCCAGGTGTTGGTAAAACGGCTATCATTGAAGGTTTGGCACAAAAAATCATCAATGGTGACGTGCCAGAAGGACTACGCCGCAAAGAGGTGTTGTCGTTAGATTTGGGCTCATTGATTGCGGGTGCAAAATTCCGTGGTGAGTTTGAAGAGCGACTCAAAGCGGTACTCAGCGATTTATCAAAGCAAGAAGGCAATGTCATCTTATTTATCGATGAGTTGCATACTTTAGTAGGTGCTGGTAAAGCCGATGGCGCGATGGATGCCGGTAATATGCTAAAACCTGCGCTTGCGCGTGGTGAGCTACACTGTGTCGGTGCGACAACTCTCGATGAGTATCGCCAGTACATCGAAAAAGATGCGGCGCTTGAGCGTCGTTTTCAAAAGGTACTGGTCGATGAGCCAACGGTCGAAGACACCATTGCGATTTTACGTGGTCTAAAAGAGCGTTATGAGCTGCACCACGGTGTTGATATCCAAGACAGCGCGATTATTGCTGCTGCGCGGATGAGCCATCGTTATATTACCGATCGCAAGCTGCCAGATAAAGCGATTGACTTAATTGATGAAGCGGCAAGTCGTTTACGTATGGAGATGGACAGCAAGCCTGAAGCCTTAGGTAAGCTTGATAGTCGCTTGATTCAGTTGAAAATGCAGCGCGAAGTGCTCAAAAATGAAGAAGACGCTGGTGCGCAAGCAGAGCGTAAAGTGCTTGATGCACAAATTGAAGAGCTAGAAAAAGAGTACGCTGACCTTAATGAGATTTGGCAAGCAGAAAAAGCCTTGGTCAAAGGCAGTCAGCAGCTAAAAGACGAGCTGGATAAAGCGCGTATCGCCTATGACAAAGCCAGTCGTGAAGGGGATTACGAGACCATGAGTAAGCTGCAGTATGAAACGATTCCGCAGCTAGAGCGTCGCATTACTGAGTCTGACTTGGCAGAACAAAAAGAGCAGACAGGCGAAGGTAGTGGTGTAAAACTACTACGTAATAAAGTCACGGATAATGAAATTGCCGAAGTCGTAGCGGCAGCAACAGGTATTCCTGTGAGTAAAATGATGCAAGGCGAGCGTGACAAGATGATAGCGATGGAAGAAAAGCTCCATGAACGCGTCATCGGTCAAGATGAAGCCGTCGAAGCGGTCGCCAATGCGGTACGCCGTAGCCGTGCTGGTTTGTCTGATCCGAATCGCCCTTCAGGTTCGTTCTTATTCTTAGGACCAACGGGTGTCGGTAAGACTGAGTTGACCAAGTCACTAGCGAACTTCTTATTCGATAGTGAGGATGCGATTGTTCGTATCGACATGAGTGAGTATATGGAGAAGCACAGTGTCAGTCGTTTGGTGGGTGCGCCTCCAGGTTATGTGGGCTATGAAGAAGGTGGTGCATTAACCGAAGCGGTACGCCGTAAGCCTTATAGTGTAATTTTGTTTGATGAAGTTGAAAAAGCGCACCCTGATGTGTTCAATATCTTGCTACAAGTATTGGACGATGGTCGCTTAACGGACTCACAGGGTCGTGTGGTGGACTTCAAAAACACGGTCATCATTATGACCAGTAACTTGGGTTCGCACAAAATCCAAGAGATGGTCGGTGAAAGTTACGAAGACATCAAAGCTGAGGTGATGGAATCAGTTGGGCAGCATTTCCGCCCAGAGTTTGTCAACCGTATCGACGAGATTGTGGTATTCCATCCGCTCGGCATGTCGCAGATGTCAGGTATTGCTGCGATTCAGTTGGATCGCTTGCGCCAGCGTTTGCATGAGCGTGAGATGGATATTGAGTTATCAGCTGATGCGATGAACAAACTGGTTGCGATTGGTTATGATCCTGTCTATGGCGCACGCCCACTAAAACGTGCGATCCAGCAGGAAATTGAAAACCCATTGTCATTGAAGCTATTGGCTGGTGATTTTGGCGCAGGAGATATCATCAAAGTCGATGTCGGCGCAGATGATAAGTTGGTGTTTGAGAAACGTAGCATGAATTAATATCTAACCCTAACTGACCGTGGTTTAAAACCAACCTCTTACTTGCCTATTTTTTCTACAGGCAGGTAAGGGGTTTTTTTGTGCGCTATTATTATTTACGGTTTGAGTGCTTTGACTATGTTATAAATAAACTAAGCACTAAAAACTAAGCAATAGGAATAAGACATCAACAGTTACGGAGATGACAAAATGACGATCATCAGTATGCAGCACCTAAGCACGCCATTAATGTTACCGATAATGATCAGCGCACTGCTGTTTAGTGCTCCTGCTTGCTCCAACCAAACTGCCGTCAATACCCATGAAGACCTGACAGACCATAAGGAAGAACAAGCCTCTGCTAGTGAATCGCTAGCAAGTACCGAAAAACCCGCCTTTATCACCAAGAAAATTGCCACGTTTGATGAGCCTTGGGCAATGACAGCATTACCTACCGTTAATAATGAACCCCCTGAATTACTTGTCACTCAAAAGACAGGCGAGTTATTCATTGTTGATACGGCAACAGGTGCCAAGACAACCATCAGTGGTATACCGAAAGTGGCTTATGGTGGGCAAGGTGGTCTTGGCGATATCGTTTTTGCACCAGATTTTGCTACTTCTAATCATGTCTATATGAGCTACGTTGAAGCAGGGAATGACACTGATAATAATAAATTTGGTGCCAAAGTTATCAAAGCGACATTGATAGGATTGGATACAGCCACGCCACGTTTGCAGGATATTACGCCCATTTGGGAGCAAACACCGAAAGTAAAAGGGCAGGGGCATTATAGTCATCGCTTGCTTTTTTTACCTGACGGAAAATATTTATATATCAGTTCAGGCGAGCGCCAAGAAAAAACGCCAGCACAGGATATGAGCGTCAATTTGGGCAAAATTATTAGGTTAAATCTTGATGGCTCAGTGCCAGCAGATAACCCTTTTGTAGATAATAGCAATGACATTGCCGCGCAGTTTTGGACAATCGGTCATCGTAATGTATTGGGTATGGCGTTCGATGAAAAAGGTAGGCTTTGGGCGCATGAGATGGGACCACGGGGCGGTGATGAGTTCAATCTCATTGAAAAAGGTCATAACTACGGCTGGCCAATCGTCTCAAATGGGCGTAACTATACAGGCACGGATATTCCTGACCATGAGACGCGCCCTGAGTTTACGCCGCCTAAAATTAGTTGGACGCCAGTGATATCACCGTCATCGATGAGTATTTATAACGCTAGACAATATAATGATTTCCCAGCGTGGCAAGGTAATGCGCTCATTAGTGGCTTATCATCTAAAGCGCTGATAGTCGTCGATTTTGATGAAAATAGCCACGTGACTGAGCGCTATCGCTATGATATGGGCGAGCGTATTCGTAGTGTGTTAAATGTAGATGGACAAGTTTGGGTATTAGAAGATGGCGATAATAGTGGATTATTACAATTGATTCCACAGTAGCCATAAGTAGCCATTGTTCTTCAACTTTCCAAGTGTTTGCACTATTGTAGGTTAGGCTGCTAAATGGTTTTGCTCTATTTCTGTCAATAAGAAAAACGTAAATAGTTAATTAGATTTGATAGTTGAGAGGTATCTTGTTAAGGTGTTCTTCCTAAAAAACTAAGGCTAACAAACAAATGGATCATGTAAAAGTTGGCAGGTTAGGCCCTTTTCCACGGGTAAGTAAACCTGTGTTTATTACTTCAGCGCTACTTATCGTTGGATTTATTATCTTTGGTGCTTTCTTTACTGAAACCGCTGGTGCACTATTTAGCTTTTTGCAGAATTTTATTACGGATAAGTTCGGCTGGATGTTTGTTATATTAATGAACGTTGCGCTGGTATTCTGTATTTATCTAGCAGCGAGTCGTTATGGTGACATCCGTTTAGGTCAACAAACAGAAAAACCGCAGTACAGTTTGTTTTCTTGGATAGGGATGTTGTTCTCTGCTGGTATCGGTATTGGACTGGTATATTGGGGGACGGCTGAGCCCTTGTACCACTTTATGGCACCACCACTCGGTGAGGCGGAAACAATAGAAGCCGCCAAGCAAGCCATGAGTATCTCATTTTTACATTGGGGACTACATGCTTGGGCGATTTATACCATTGTGGCATTGGCGCTGGCTTACTTTCACTTTCGCCGTGGACTGCCATTGTCGATTCGCTCGACGCTATACCCGTTATTAGGCGAGAAAATATATGGTCGCTGGGGTCATACGGTAGATATTCTAGCCGTGTTCGGCACGATGTTTGGTGTGGTAACGTCGCTAGGTCTAGGGGTGATGCAGATCAATTCGGGTCTTGAAAACTTATTCGGCATACCCAATTCTTTAACCGTACAGTTTATTATTATTGCCTTTGTGACTGCGTTGGCATGTGGCTCATTGATGCTTGGTCTTGATAAAGGTATCAAGCGCTTAAGTGATATCAATATGGGTTTTACGGGTGTGCTCTTGGCCTTTATGGTCATCTTAGGACCAACCTTATTTATTTTTGATAGTTTTATAGAAAACATTGGTAATTATGTTGTTGCCATGATTCCGTTATCAACATGGGGCGAGGCTTATAGTAATACGGATTGGCAGAGTGGTTGGACGATATTCTATTGGGCGTGGTGGGTAAGTTGGGCACCGTTTGTCGGCGTATTTATCGCTCGCATCAGTCGCGGTCGTACCATTCGTGAGTTCGTATTGGGTGTCTTATTGATTCCAATGCTGATTTTGTTTTTCTGGTTCACCACTTTCGGTGGTGTCGCTATTCATATGGAGCTTTTGGCTGCGCTTGATCCTGCTATGGCCAGTCCAGGATTGGTGGAAGCGGTGCAAGCAGATACGGGTAGCGCTATTTTCAAGCTGGTTGAGTATTATCCATTCGCGAAACCAATTACCTTGCTCATCGTTGTTATGATTGTTTTATGGTTCGTGACTTCATCGGATTCAGCAAGTTTCGTCATTGATATGTTGACGGCGGGCGGCGATACCAACCCACCTAAGATTCAACGTTTATTTTGGGCGATTATGGAAGGTTTGATTGCCGCTATATTGTTAGCAG
The DNA here is from genome assembly GCF_044901245.1 of Psychrobacter sp. NPDC064578. Lineage (NCBI taxonomy): Bacteria > Pseudomonadati > Pseudomonadota > Gammaproteobacteria > Moraxellales > Moraxellaceae > Psychrobacter > Psychrobacter sp. NPDC064578. The sequence goes on along the minus strand of NZ_JBJDPI010000013.1, from coordinate 65,547 downwards.
CAGGCGGATTAGGCGCATTGCAAGCCGCCGCTATTGTGGCTGGACTGCCATTTGCTTTAGTGATATTTGTCATGATGTATGCCTTACTTCGTGGCTTAAGCCGAGATCGATTGATACTGTATCGCGCTCAGCAGCACTTTATCACCGAAGAATCTGCAGATCATAATTCAGCCAATGAGTTTGCTGATGAGCACTTGTTGAAAGGACCGCCTAAAATCGTGAAAGGTGATTAGCAGATTATATATATCAGCTTTAATACTGTTTTTATTAAATGAATCAGGCAGTTAGCTTCTTCTTTTTTTACGTAAAAACACAATATAACAATTGTGATTTGAAATCCTAAGATGCATCGTTATCTTAGGATTTTTTTATTTGTTGACCAATAGCAAGGTTATAAAGTGTCTGATTCGATTTGATAGTTGTGCAGTATCTTGTTAAGGTGAGCCCCTTCAAAAATTGAGATGACTAAATGGATCATGTAAAAGTTGGCCGCTTAGGCCCTTTTCCGCGGGTAAGTAAACCTGTGTTTTTAACTTCAGCGTTATTAATTCTTGTGTTCATTATTTTTGGTGCTCTTTTTAATGAGCAAGCAGAACTGTTGTTTGGTCATGCAAAAGCATTCGTGTCTTTGCGTTTTGGCTGGTTCTTTATTGTAGTGGTCAACTTAACGTTGGTGATGAGTATTTACATGATATTTAGTCGTTATGGCGATATCAGGCTTGGTCATCAAAATGAGAAACCAGAATACAATCTAGTATCTTGGATTGGCATGCTATTTTCCGCGGGTATCGGTATTGGCCTGCTCTATTGGGGTACGGCTGAACCCTTGTATCATTTTATGGCGCCGCCGTTAGGAGAAGCTGAAACAGTAGCTGCCGCCAAGCAAGCGATGAATATCTCGTTCTTGCACTATGGTTTGCATGTGTGGGCGCTCTATGGCATGGTCGCGTTGTCATTGGCTTATTTCCATTACCGAGTGGGCTTACCGCTGGCTATTCGGTCGACACTATATCCTATATTGGGCAAAAAAATCTATGGTGGCTGGGGTCATACGGTCGATACACTAGCGGTATTCGGTACGATGTTTGGAGTAGTGACCACTTTAGGTCTTGGGGTATTGCAAATTAACTCAGGTCTTGAGACGTTATTTGGCATACCCAATAATATTACAGTGCAAATTATTTTGATTGCCTTAATCACTATGTTGGCAGGTCTGTCTCTATTTATGGGGCTAGATAAAGGGATTAAGCGCTTAAGTGATACCAATATATTATTTACTGTGATATTGCTCAGTTTTGTGATTATTTTAGGCCCGACCCAGTTTATCTTTAATAGTTTTGTAGAAAATATTGGCAATTATTTACATCAAATTGTGCCGTTAGGTCTTTGGACAGAATCGTATGATGGTCAAGAAAACTGGCAGGCATCATGGACGATTTTCTATTGGGCATGGTGGATAAGCTGGTCGCCTTTCGTTGGTGTGTTCGTGGCTCGTATCTCTCGTGGTCGAACCATTCGTGAGTTTATCTTAGGAGTGTTATTAATTCCTATCACCATCTTGTTCTTATGGTTCACCGCTTTCGGTGGTTCAGCCGTTAATATGGAATTAATGGCAGCCGCTGATCCCAACCTCATTAGTCCTGGCTTAATAGAAGCTGTCCAAGCAGATACTGGCAGTGCCATCTTTAAGCTGATGGAATCTTATCCATTTACGTCAGCTTTGAACTTGCTTATCGTAGTGATGATTGTGCTTTGGTTTGTCACGTCATCGGATTCGGCCAGTTTTGTCATTGATATGTTGACCTCAGGTGGCGATGCCAATCCACCTAAAATACAGCGCCTATTTTGGGCGGGTACAGAGGGTGTCATCGCTGCCGTACTATTAGCAGCAGGTGGCTTGAGTGCACTACAAGCGGCTTCAATTGTGTCAGGTTTCCCTTTTGCGATTGTGATAGTCGTTATGATGTACTCATTATTACGCGGCTTGAGTCGAGATCGTTTGATACTGTATCGCAACCAGCAATGGTTTGTCACTGAAGAGTCAGCAGAGCATAATTCAGCCAATGAGTTTCGTGATGAAGATTTGCTGACAGGTCCACCTGATATTGAAAAACCTGAAGGTTAGATTTTATCGATCTAAAAGATCATAAAAAAGCACCCGCCTATGATTAAGCGGGTGCTTTTTTATATGATTTAATTGTCTTTTTTAGTTTGATATAAAGTATTTACACAAAGTTATGAAGCAAAGTTATGAGCACTGTCCTTTAACATAACCTACTGCTGCCGTTGTGCCACATGCCGAACATGAGTTGCCCGCAGTGCGATAACTAAATCCTGAGCTGGTTTTTACTTTGACACACACAGGATCATATTGCGCGGTACACATCGTTTGCTCAGGGTTGTAAGGTGGGCATTTGATGAAAGGGTTGTCGCTGTTCTGTTGGCTGTGCCCAGTGCTATGAATAGGGGCGGTGTCAGGCGTATCGATGCTTTGGATGTTATTACAGCCAGCTAAGGCAATAGTGACTGATAACCCTAATAATGACAGGCATAATCGCCATGATTTGAATAAGTGGTTCATAATCATATGTCCTTATAAATAGTGTTCGGTAAGTCCCTGTTATCGATAGCTGGTTACAACCATGTGATGAACAAGGTGGTTTTAATTGATAGTAGCCTATTTATCAGCAGTCATCTACCAAATCATGATTAATAAAAAACCCAAGCCTATGATTAAGCTTGGGTTTGAGCACCACTATAGTCATTCCACTATAAAAATATTACTGCGTTAACCTCGCTTGAAGTATTAAATATACATCTACACTCGGTTGCCTTGTACTACTTTTAAATTGGACCGACTATACCAGCCGTTTTATAAATGCCAGCTAAAGGCGATAGAGCTATTTGGCTGCTTTGTCATCTTGATTAAGCTGAACATATTTATCAAAGTTCTGCGCATAATCAGTCAGGTTGTCGCTCAGCATTTGGCGATACTGTTTGACATAAAATTCAACGATATCATCTTTTTCTTTGGCAAAGTCATCGCCTTTGACAAAGCCGATAGAAGCGACAGATGCGCTATAACGTGCGGCTGCATAAAGTAGTGATGCGCCTACTTGTCCTGAATGCGCTTCAGAACCCAACTGACTGTTTGCGATACCAATGATGGCATCAGCACGTTGGTAAAATGCTTGCATTTCAGGGGTAATCTCAATGTTAGCGTCAACATTGCTGTCTTGAATGTTGCTGTCTTGCATATTGTCTTGAGACATAAGCGACTCCTAATAAGTGTCGGTAATTTTAAATTTATAAAGAGGGTTTGTAGGTGGTGCAAAGTTATATTTTTACAAACCAGCGTCTGCTTTTAAGATCTCAGCTTTGTCTGTTTTTTCCCACGTAAATGCAGTTTCAGAGCCAGGACGACCAAAATGACCAAAAGTCGCCGTTTGCTGATACATTGGCTGCAATAAGTTTAGCATACGGGTAATGCCATAAGGGCGCAGGTCAAAATGGGTGCGAATCAGACGGATGATTTCATCATTGCTGATTTTATTCGTACCAAAGGTATTGACAGAGATAGAGGTTGGTTCAGCGACACCAATGGCATAACTAACCTGTATTTCACAGCGCTCAGCAAGTCCTGCCGCAACGATGTTCTTAGCCACATAACGCACGGCGTACGCAGCACTGCGATCTACTTTTGATGGATCTTTACCACTGAATGCACCGCCGCCATGACGCGCCATACCGCCATAAGTATCAACAATAATTTTACGACCTGTCAATCCAGCATCACCAACAGGACCGCCAATCACAAACTTACCCGTTGGGTTGATATGATAGCGCGTGCCAGCATGCAATAATTCAGCAGGCAATACTTGTTTAATGATAGATTCCATTATGGCTTCTTGCAGATCCTTTTGCGAGATACTTGGATCGTGTTGCGTTGATAGCACTACGGCATCAATGGCAACAGGCTTGCTACCATCATATCTTAAGGTCACTTGTGCTTTGGCATCTGGACGTAACCAAGGCAACTCGCCTGCGCGGCGCAGCTCAGATTGGCGTTCCATCAAGCGGTGAGCAAATTCGATAGGGGCTGGCATCAAGACATCAGTTTCATTGCTGGCATAGCCAAACATAAGACCTTGGTCACCTGCGCCTTGCTCTTCAGGGTCGCTACGATCGACACCTTGAGCGATTTCAGGAGATTGTTTGCCGAGCATATTGATGACCGCGCATGTTTCGCCATCAAAGCCTAAGTCTGAGTGGTGGTAACCAATACCGTTTACGGTATCACGCACGATACGCTCAACATCGATATTTGCCGTCGTGGTGACTTCACCCGCTAGTATCACAGCACCTGTCTTAACTAAGGTTTCGCATGCCACGCGTGCATGCAAATCTTCACGTAAGATGGCGTCAAGGATGGCATCTGATATTTGGTCAGCCATTTTATCAGGATGACCTTCGCTCACAGATTCTGAGGTAAATAAGTTGTATTCACGCATAATGGGATCGCTTAATTGCAGGGACTGTATTCTACGAACTCAGTCATTATTAAATGTATATAAAAATAAAAGGCGAAAACGAATAAAAAAATTAGCACATTTTACCGTGTATCGAGATAAAACTCTAGCGATGGATAATACTAAGAAGTGACTAGGCATGGATTAACCATGGTAAAAGTCATCAATCTTGCTATTTTCTTGCCAGCGATATTCAGTATAGTGAGCGATCTGGCGCGCCGTATCGATGTCATGTCTATCGGCGATAAAACCAAGCGCCATGTCCATACCTGCACTGACACCTGAGGACGTATAAAATTTGCCATCAACAACCCAGCGTGCTTGCTCGGCCCAATGGACTTTGTCAGATTGCGCTATTACCCATTGCCATGACAGTTTATTAGACGTTGCGCGCTTGTCATCTAAGACGCCAGCCTTAGCCAACAATGCACTACCCGTACAAACGCTAAGTACCCAATCAGCATGGTCAACCAAGGTTATTAACGTCTGCAAAAATGGTCGGTGATTGATTTGCTGGCGAGTACCCATGCCGCCAACCATCAATAAAATATCAGTCTGATGCGCTAACTTGCTGACAGCGATGGTCTGCATCGCAACGCCATGCTTACTGCAAATAATGCCGCCGTTTAATGAGGCAAATTGTAGATGATAATGCTCAGGTAAGCAGCCAAACATCTCGATAGGTCCAAATAGATCCAAAGTCTCAAAATCATCGAATAATAGCGCGGTCAATGTCTGCATCTGGCTTCCTGAATTTTAAATAATATTTACAAAGGTAAGTGGGCATCTACTGCTTTTTTAACCACGCTATTCATGTTTTATTCATATAAAGTAGATCAATTAAACCTTTTATAACTAGAGCAGTTATCGTTCTAAAAGCGATCGTTCTAAAAGCGATCGTTCTAAAAATTATAGCTCCAAAAACTTGGCTTTGTCTTTAAACATACATTCGTCATAAACAGGACACGCCCCGCATTTGGGTGTACGGGCTTGGCAGGTATAGCGCCCGTGTAAGATAAGATAATGATGCGCATCCACGATGAAGTCATCTGGGATACGCTCGACCAACTTATTTTCAACGATCAAGACATTCTTGCCCGTGGCAAGTCCTGTACGATTACCTACCCGAAAGATATGAGTATCAACCGCCATGGTTGGCTGACCAAAGGCGGTATTTAAGACCACATTGGCGGTTTTGCGTCCAACGCCAGCAAGAGATTCTAAGTCTTTGCGGTTATCAGGGACGGTGCTATTAAATTTCTCAATTAAGTCTCGGCAAGTTTTGATGACGTTTTTGGCTTTGGCATTGTATAGGCCAATATTTTTGATATAAGATTTTAGACCGTCTTCACCTAATGCCAATATTGCTTCAGGTGTATTTGCTACGGGATATAATTGCTTGGTGGCAATATTGACGCTCACATCCGTCGCCTGCGCAGACAAGATGACCGCGATCAGCAGCTCAAAATTACTCTTATAATTCAATTCCGTAACCGGCTCATCAATCGCCGCTGCCAGCTTTTCAAAAAATGGACGCACGTCACGATTGGGCATTCGTCTCGATGGCGGGGTATCGGCAGTTTTATGTTTGACGGTTTTACTCATAGTATTCTTACTATTTTTTGGCTATTGATAGTTAATAACTGATACAAGATATCGGGATAAATTCATTTTAGCGATGTTGGGTAGACTGTCTAACAAATGATAATTACGCTGTTAAAGCTGACTTAACTCCACTTGCAACGCGTCAAGCTCTACTTGTTTGCTCTTATTTGGACGGACACTTAGCTGCTTTTCTAGCTTTTTAATTTTACTACGAAGCTTCGCTGCGGCAATGGTGTTTTTTGCCTGTGCTTCGCTGATATTCAACGATTGACTAGCGGCATTGTTCAGTTTTGCTTCAACCATGCTGACCACAGGTCTACTATTGCTACTATCAGCCAGCTGCTCGGTGACGCGTCTTAAATGAGTATGATAGCGCTGTCTTAAATCTTCTTGCTCTGTGGTACGTTCAGAGCTAGATAGCTCCCGTTCAACAGTGACCAAGTCGATACAGTCGACTGGACAAGGAGCGATGCAAAGCTCGCAGCCGGTGCATAAATCCGTAAAGATAGTATGCATGTGCTTACCAGTACCGACAATAGCATCGACTGGGCAGGCAGGTATACATTTGGTGCAGCCGATACAATCATCTTCACGGATCACCGCACGTACCTCAGTCGGACGTTCAGAGTTCGCATCTATTGACCACTGAGAAGGCGCAGCGCTAAGTATCGCTTCATGACTGTCTATATGAATGATTTGAGCGATGGCATTGGTAACGGGTTGACCACCGGGTACACATTTATTGTATGGCTCATTGTCTAGCACGATAGCGGCGGCATAGGGCAAGCAGCCGTCTGGATGCTCGCAAAGTCCACATTGTGTTTGCGGTAAACAAGCATCAATATATGAGATTTTCGCTTGTATGTCCGCAGGTAAGCGCTCTATATCCAAAGTGTCGAACAAGATTGGCAAATTGGTGAGACGGATATGGGTGCTATTTTTACTAGTGCTGCTTTGCATATGCTTTAAAACCTTAATATCAGTGCTAAGTGCTAAGTGTGCTCTGAGCGCTGACATTAGAATAATAGGATAATAACGATATTGATAAATGATGCATTGATATTATAGATTAAAGCAAAATACCTTGCTCATTGGCAATTTGTGCAATCAGCGCGTAAGCAATGCTACCTTTTGAGGGTATTTTTGGCAAATTTGATAGATCAAAAAAATCGGCGTGCGACAGCTCATCTTCTTGGATAACAATTTCGCCAGCTGCATAAGAAGCGCGAAAGCCTAGCATTAAATTAGACGGAAATGGCCATGGCTGACTGCTGACGTAACGAATATCTGATAAACTGATATTTACCTCTTCTGCCACTTCACGCACCACCGCGTGTTCTAGGCTTTCACCCACTTCTACAAAGCCTGCAATCAAACCGTATAGTAACGGTTGTGGCGACTGTAATAAATGAGGCGCTGTTTTTTGCTGTCCATAACGATGATGATGGGCTAGCAAAATCTGCATTTCACCAGTTTGCGGATTCGGGCGAGTAATAGCCGTGATGACACAGGGTTGTACACGTGGGTATTGGCGCAATCGGCACACTGGACAGACCATCGCACGCTCATCTCGTTTGGCATGAATGGTTGGGGCAGCACAGCGACTACAAAACTGTGTATCTGTTTGCCAGCGCAATAACTGTATCGCTTGGCTAAGCTGATCGGACAAAGCCACGGGCAACTGAGTAATCAGCTGGCGGTAAGGAACAAACGCATTGCCACTGCCCTCAGCGATGATGGGCAATACAATGTGATGTGCAATTGCATAGTCATAAGTAATGGCGCTAGCCGCTTGCGCAGTAAAGGTGTGGGGAGTATCAATCGAACTGTCGGAACTTTCTAGAATATCGGCATACTTCAGAGTATCTACACTCGCGCTAGTAGGATTGACATCAGGCGACCAGTGACGCGGTGCTAGGCTTTCGAGTAGCGTGACATGACCAACTTGATAAGCAAGCTGGGTCTCCTCGTCTGAATGTGTAGCGGATGGGGGTAGTTCAAGCTGCACCGGCCACCATCCATTAGGTCGCTGGTGGCATAAAACAGTATCATCACTAAATACAAAAGCGCTGGTCATAGGTAAAATTCCAAACCGGTTACGGTCAGTACGCATCAGTGTTGATACAGACTTTTTTTTAATTGAATTAAAGTCAATCCTATATCATTCGGATACGGTGTCAGGCTCGCTTAGCACTACTATTTGTAGTGCTAAGCGCATCTTGCTTGTATCCAGATTATATGGGATCGACTATATATAAATGAAGGGCTATGGCAGAAAATCCGCCATTTAAATATCATTTTAGTGCTTAAGCATGATAGAAATTAGGCTGCCAGTAGATGACTCAAGCTCTGCTGTCCCACATCTAATGCTTGTTTGCTGACCGGACGATTATGCTCAAAACCATCTAGATGATGATCGACGGCCATAATGACATCAGCGATACAAGCGAGCGTACTGTCTTCAATACGTTGTCCACCTTCGATACGTTGCTGAAGATAATTGGCCAATTGACTGAGCATGCTGGCAGGTGTTGGTAGCTGTAAGAAGCGCACAGCCCCTGCCACTTGGCGCATCATCTCAGGTATGTTCTGGATATTGAGCATATCGCGCTCTGGCTCAGCCAAATAATCGTTAATGGCTTGTTCTGCACTGGCAATAGCGGAACGACTTTCTTGTATCAAAGTATCATTAGCCGTATTGAGCTGATGTAAAGAGATATGCGGGTTATTCAGTGGCAAATAGATGGCCCCTGGTGTGTGCATTTCTGCCATTGCAATGGTGGCGTTTTCCGCATGCATTAATGCCAACAGCAAGTGATCGAAATCATCAGGCGAGGGCGTTTGCCAATGACTAACAGCTTCTGCTGCTACGCTGAGACTATTGGCTGCATTTGATAAACCAAGCAAGCGTAACGCTGAGCTCAATTCTGTTAGCTCTTCGATAATCTGTGCGGTTTGCATATCGACAGGGTTCAATGAATCACCGCGTGCGTAGCTATCCACATTTTCTTTGATGGTATTAATTTGGGTCTGAATGATAGTGTTCAGCGTATCGGTCAGGGCGCGATTAGGACCGAATAAGAAACGCTTCATTTGCTCAAGTTGAGCGCTCTCTAAGTGGTTGCTGGCGTATTGCTCACGCAGTCGTTGCGCCGCATCACTGTCACGCTGGCAAGCAAAACTGACCAAATCAGCAAAACGTTTGTCCATCACAGGCAAATAGCTTTGGAATTGCTGCTCTAAATAAATCAGTGTATGTTTTTGACTCAGATTTAGCGGTAATATCGTGGCAATGTCAGTGACAGCTGCGGTGGCCGCTTGCCAAAATAGACTGCTGGTGTTTGATGCTATCAAAGCACACGCTGCACTCATGGCGTCAAGTTTCTGCTGATCGTCTGGGCTAACGTTGCCATCTTGATTGAGCAGAGCGACTCCAAGACCACTACGATAAGCATAAGTTAGTAGTTCAGTGTCTAGGTTAAGCTCGTCAAGTGGTTGGAAGTTCTGTTCAGGGTTGGCAATGATGACACTACTGCTACCAAAAGCTGCAAAATCGTCTGCTGTGATAGGGGTTTCTTGCCCGTGAGCGTTGAGTTTATTGATGACAGGCAGTAACAATGTTGGCTCTACAGACTCTGTCAAAAGCACAAACTCGATATAGCGATCCAGTGTCATAATGGCTTCTGATAAGTCCATAATTAAGCTGGTATCGTTATTATCACCATTATCATAGAGGCGCTGTAAACCATTGACAATAGCGGTATTCAAAGCCTCTGCACCAACCAAAGATATCAGCTCAAAGATGCAAGACAGCTGCTTTAGCACAGTGATAGAATCTAATAATAGAGGGGCTTGACTATTATCATCATTAAATTCACTCAGATGAATCTCAGTATCTTTTAAGGTTACGATGATCTCATCATGCAACAAATGTAGCGATGGTAGATTGAAATCAGTAACACTAAGCGTTGGGGCCGTTAACTTCATTTGCGCAGACTGGTTCATAGGTGTTTTTCCATAATGTACTGATGAGAATGGCGATGGTTTAAATGATGATCGAAAAAGCACTTGCTGGTAACGTTTTAACGCTTAATATAACAATAATCAAGCCTATATTATACAAATGTTATTGCTCAAAGATTGATATCATCAGCTTATACGGCGACTACATATTGGCTTTTAGCTCAGGATACGCTTCTGCGAGCGCGGCATACCACTCTTTATTGCTATTTTCATCCATAGATGACTCTAGCAATAAAGACGCTAAATTGGCAAAACTGGCGTGGGCTGTCTGCCCGCCATCTGTTTGCGTGTCTTCTTCGATGGCGAGTGTAACCTGCCCACCTGTCATCGCTAGATAAACTTCTGCTAAAATCTCTGAATCAAGTAAGGCGCCATGAAAAGTACGATCTTGCTTTCCCACATTTAGGCGACGCACTAAAGCATCTAGGGTGTTTTTTTGCCCAGGATATTGCTGCTTTGCCATGACCAGCGAGTCAGTCACTTGTACGCGCTCGGCAAAGTCGTTCATACCAACTTTGGCAAACTCCATGTTTAAGAAGTTCATATCAAAGGTGGCGTTATGAGCGATAATTTCTGCGCCGTCCATAAAATCATAGAGCGACTGAGCAACTTGATCAAAGGTAGGCTTGTCGGTCAAAAATGCCTCAGAAATACCATGGATACGAATGACTTCATCATCCATGCCGCGCTGTGGATTGATATAAACGTGGAGCTTTTCACCCGTAAATTTACGCCCGATCATCTCCACGATACCGACTTCGATAATACGGTCGCCTTTTAACGGATCAAGACCTGTGGTTTCAGTATCCATAATGAGCTGGCGATCAGACTCATGACGATGGATAGGTTTGGGGAGCAGCGGTATGAAATACGGATTGGCACGGCTGGTGTCGCCGTCAAATTTTGGTGTATTAGCTTCTTCTATGCCAGTAACGGTAGCAGGCACATGATCATTTATCGTTGCATCAGTCATAGACGTTTGGGTTTCCGGCATCTCTATTTTACTCATTGGTTTGCTAGCATTATGCTGATAGCGATCGGCTTCTATTACAGCATCTTTACTCATCATATCATCGGCAGGGTTTGTATCGTTATCAGTGTCTATGACATCTTCGTCAAGCTCATCATCTGTCACATCCAGACCCAGTGGGTCGAAACTTAGCCAATCATCGTGAGAAGCATTTTGAGCTGTATTAGGCATTATTTGCCCTTTTTTTTTAGCCGTGTCTTGCGATTCTATGGTCGATAATTCTTCACTGCTGGACGTCACGCCCAAGTTTGCCAGCTCGTCCGCTTTTTCATTGCCTGCATGTCCTGCGTGACCTTTTACCCAATGCCAGTCAACATCGCGCTGCTGGCATAGCTTATCTAATTGCTGCCAAAGGTCTTGATTGGCGACGGGTTTCTTACTTGCCGTTTTCCAGCCTCTTTTTTTCCAACCCTCTATCCATTCGGCAATGCCTTTTTTGACATAGCTTGAGTCTGTCCAAATTTCAAGTTTTTGCTCATGCGGACTATGAGTAAGTGCTTGTATCGCACCCATCAATTCCATGCGATTATTGGTCGTCTCTTTATCACCGCCGTACAAATCTTGTGTACGGCCATCGCTAAAAATGAGATGTGCGCCCCAGCCACCAGCGCCCGGATTGCCTTTACAGGCACCATCTGTATAGGCCACGGTGGTTTCTGATTTGGCGGCCAACGGATTCATCGCGTTATTGGTGGTGAGTTGCTGCGCTGAGGTGCGATTGTCTGACATAAAAAATTATTGACCTGAAAATTGATAAACTTAAGGAGAGTTAGAGAGATTTTGCTAGCATTGTTTTTTACACTGGCTCTCCCTTTATATTTTGAGAATGAGTATAACAAATCTATCGTTGATGTGGGCAATCGTAATGCACAAAGTCGCAAAAGCACAGATCATAATAGTAACCCTGCCATTTTCTGTTAAAATAAGCTAGATTGTGATAAAGCGTCTATTTATATAGCGAAAATCTTTGTTCGCTTACTCAATCATCAGTGCCTATTTGTGAATAATCAACTTGTGAGTATTCAATACGCTCGAATGCAGGATAACCCTATTATGTCCTTACGCTCAAACGTTTTTTATAAAAAATTGACTTCTTTTATGGTTGCTATAACGGCGAGTAGTGCGCTGTTTTTGAGTGCTTGTAATGATAGCAATACTCAAGCCGATACCAACAAGGTTGAGACGGCAGCAGATTTATCAATATTTGAAGGTTGCTATACTGTCAGCCATGATGAGCCTGCCCAAATAAAAGTCAGTCAAAAAGATGGTGCATGGGTCATGCAAATGAAAGAGCCAGCAAGTGCAAAGCGTGTTTGGGATGACCCTGAGCCGCTAGAAGTGATTGAAAATAGCGAGATACCGCAGTTTTTCTCTATTGACCCTGACAATGTTGATGCAGTTATCGGTCGTCCGGATAGAGTATTGGTACTGGCGCATGTTAAGCCTGTCTATGCCAATATCGATCCATTATTAGACAGTGAATATTTATCTTATATTTATCGCGGTGCCAATACCATCTATCGTGTTGAGTGTGATGATGTTAATACCGATATTTTAGCCAATCCACATGCCAATATTGTGATTGATAATGTTAATGAGAGCATCTAAATAAGCATGGGTCATAAATATCATTTATGACCGATAGTATTTTTCTAGACAGTATTTTGCCATAAACAGACATGCCATTAGAGTTAAGCAATATGAATTTTTTTAGTTATGTGGTATTGGGCGGATTTTCTTATGCAGCAGGCTGGGCCGTCAGAACCTATGTACTGGATAAGAAGCCTGAACCGGAGCAGCCTTATAATCTTAAGCATCCCGCCATCTTAGCTTACTTGGGTGGTTTCTTTATTATCATGCTGATTGTCTCGTGGCTGATTGGGCGTTATTTACTCGGACATGCTGCTATCGATTTGCCTTTTATTATCATCAATAGCATCGTTGCAACCTTTGTTTATTCGTTCGGTCTCAATCCAGAAAAAGCGCGTTATGATGTTCCAGATTAACGCACGTAGATAGTTGCTATTAGTGAATAAAAAAGCCACGGCTGATACATTGATTATCAGTCGTGGCTTTTTAGAATGATCATTTCAGTATGATAGCTTGCACAAGATTACGTGTTTTTCTTCAAGTTAGTAGCAGTTTTAGCAGATGCTTGTCTTTTCTTCCAAGTTTGATATTTTTGTAAATCCTTTTCGACCAACTTCAAGCAAAAGGTTAGTACTAGTGCATCGTCAATATGACCGATAAAGGGAATGAAGTCGGGAATGATATCAATCGGGTTGAGAGTATAAAGCAGTCCAACCACGCCCGCTGAAATGGTCTTGTAGGGAATATCGCGATAGTTTCCTTGATAATAATCTTTAATCAAGCTCATGAATAGCATCAAATCTTTGGCAAAACGCTCAAGATGGCTGCTATCTTTTAGCTTTTCTTGCAGTTTTTCTTCTTCGTTGATGAGGTACTCTAAATCGGTGTCCAATATGTCATCTTTTTTCTGTTTATCAGTCGTTTTCTCAGCCATTATTATTATCCTTATTTAACCGAAATCGGTATTCTCATACTACAACAAAGTCGTGGGATGTGCCAATACGGCTAGGTTTTTGCTATGTACCATAGCGAAAAATTAAATATAGGCAAGGGTTGGGCAACTATCATAGCCAAAAAAACGTCTACAATATGCTGCTGTGTGGTTTAAGCAAGTAGACTGCAAAAATAAAGATGATGCAAAAGTATATTAAAATAAAAATGATAAGGTGGCAGAGAGAGATGGTTTTTAAGAGTCAGTTATTAACAGATGATAGAAACAAAAATGAGCATACAGCGATTGAAACAACATCTGGGCTAAACCGTCGGCAGTTTTTGCGTCGAGTGGGTATCAGTGCGGGTACTGCTGCATTGGCGACGCAAGGTGTTTCTCAGGTATTTGCCGCCAGCCCTATCGACCCTAATAATAGTCCGCAGCTCACCAAGGATGATTTGCCGACCGCGTTATTGGGTGAGCGTTCATCCTCACAGCCGTCACTCACGCAAACACGCTGTATTACGCCAACGATTGAGACCAGACTGTTTGCCAGCTCCAACGTTGGTGGTAGTGGTGACCGCACCCAATTGGCATTAGATCGTGTGGCCTGTGCAGGTTTTAAAGTCAATAATCCTACAATTACCAATCGGCAGTATCTGCGTTTTGCTGGTACGGATTCGCAGCGCGCAAGTGACCTGCAAAACATCGCGACGGGTGCTATCGTAGCGCCCAAGTTACTGCTTGGTGTGCGTGGTGGCTATGGCGCCATGCGTTTGTTACCGATGGTTGACTGGTCGACGCTAGGACGGATTATGAAGGAGCGCGGCACGATCCTCGCAGGCTTTAGCGATGTGACAGCTATCCAATGTGCGCTATTGGCAAAAGGGTCAATGAGCTCGCTTGCCGCGCCAATGCTCTATAGTGAGTTTGGTAAAACTGCACCTGATAAAGTTAGCTGTCAGCAGTTTGTTGAAGTGTTAACCAACCCTAATCTAACTATCAGCATACAAGATGCTTCATTAACCAGTCAGCAGCTACCTGCCATACTGACAAAAGGTGAGCCGAAACCGTTAACTGGTACGATTTGGGGTGGCAACCTAAGTGTCGTATCGGCGCTGGCAGGTAGTGAGTATTTACCGCATATCGATGGCGGCATTGTGTTTTTAGAAGATGTCGGCGAGCAGGCGTATCGTATTGAGCGCATGTTATATGACTTATATCTCGCAGGCGTCTTTAAAAATCAGCAAGCGATTGTGTTTGGGGCATTGTCTGGTACGGGCGAGGACAGTTATGATCAACGTTATGATGTCGCCACAGTCATTCGCCAACTACATGAACTAACGGGATTGCCGATATATAGTGGTATGCCTTTTGGTCATATCGGCAAAAAATACAGCTTTCCGCTAGGAGCAACTTGCCAGCTTATACCTAATACAAATGGCGGCTATCAGTTAGCATTTACCGATTACCCAACTATTAAGGTTAATGCTATCCAAGTAGAAGGTTTGTGGCAAAATGCTTAAGTACTAATCTCTAACTGCTATTCACTGCCATGACTAAATTGCTAACCGCGAAAACTTATCCTGATATTCTTTGGGGGTTAGCGCTGTCGCACGTTTGAATAGGCGTGTGAACGAAGAGATATCATCATAGCCAACTTGCTCGGCAAGCGATTTTATGGTCACATCGCCTAATTCTAGCAGGCGTTTTGCCTGTTCAATTCTGACGGCTTGAATATACTCAATCGGACGCATGGCAACAGCAGACTGAAAGCGTCTGTTCAGCGTCCGCGGGGTGATATTGACCATGGCAGCCAATCCGCTCACCTGAATAATCTGATAAAAATTTTCCTCAATAAACTCTTGTACCTGCTTGATCAGTTGGTCTGAATGCGGCTTATGCAAGGTCACATTAGTATAGCTGTTCTGACTGCCTCTTTTGCTATCGATAATTTGGGTTTTGGCTACTTGTGTAGAAATTTCATGTCCACAATAGCGCTCTATCAATAACAGTCCTAAGTCAAAAAATGCACTACCACCCGCCGCACAAAATATATTACCCGACTGGCTATCTGACTTGCTCTTTGAATGAGTGACAAACTGGTTTTCCTGTAAATCAACGAGTGGAAAGTCTGCTTTGAATTTACTGGCGTAACCCCAGTGCGTAGTGGCGATTCTATTATCCAGTAGTCCTGCCTTTGCCAAAAAGAAAGCACCGCTACAATTGCTGGCTATGTCTGATTTGGTGTCTGCCAATCGTGTTAGATGGGGTATCAAATCTGCATTTCGGCTCAGTACCTTATCGATTGAATCACCAATCGTGGGAATCAATAGCAAGTCGCACTCGGCCACGTCCTGAATATCGCAATGCGCTTGCATGATTAAGCGGTTGCTACATCTGATATCTACGCCACCAACGCTTGCTATTTGCACATTGAACCGCGGCTCTACTGGCTCATCTAAAAATCGTTGCCAACTGACACCTGTGAATGAGAATAAATCTAACGCACCTGTCAATGCACTGCCGAGCACACCATCGAATCCAATGATGATGACTTTAAAAGGTTTGAAATAAGGCATAGATATCGATTTTCCTTTCGCGGTGCTGACCAAAATTTAATTTTCTAACCAAAAATATCAATTTTTTATCTGAATTCTCGAAATATAAACGTTATTTTTGTCGTATTTGACCATAATTATGTCATAAATGACAATACGGTAAGGCGCTAAATTAGATTAATATCGATTGATAACCAAATTTAATCAGTTAACGAGAATATTATGGCAGCAGATACGCTAATCAATGACTTTGAGTTACCGTTCCAATTGTATGATGTATTGGGCACTGAAAATTTAACCAAGCATGCTAAGTTTGCAGAGCATAGCCGCGAAACATTTGATGCCGTACTGGATACGGCCAATAAAATTGCGACTCAGCTGTTTTTGCCGCATAACCATGTAGCAGACAAGAACGAGCCACAGTTTGATGGCAAAAAAGTCAGCATGATAAGTGATGTAAAAGTCGCTTTTGATGCATTCCGCGAGTCAGGGTTCATCGCAGGTCGCTATAGTTTTGAAGACGGCGGTATGCAGCTGCCTGAAACAGTGATGACAGCCGTGACAGGTTATTTTATGGCCGCCAACCCATCAACCACTGCTTATCCGTTTTTGACCACTGCTGCAATTAATGTCATCTCGCATTTTGCTAGTGATGAAATTAAAACTGCCTTTATGCCGCGCATGCTGACAGGTGAGTTCACCGGAACCATGGCATTAACAGAGCCACATGCAGGTTCTTCACTTGCAGATATCAAAACCACTGCGGTAAAACAAGACGATGGCTCATACCGTGTCAAAGGCAGCAAAATTTATATCTCAGGCGGCGATCACGAACTGTCTGATAATATCGTCCATTTAGTGTTGGCCAAAGTGCCAGGTGGTCCAGGTGGCGTGAAGGGTATCTCTTTATTTGCTGTCCCCAAGTATCGTTTAAACGATGATGCATCGGTCGGCGAGCGCAACGACGTACATTTAACAGGACTCATTCATAAACTGGGCTATAGAGGCACGACGTCGACGGCATTGAGCTTCGGTGATGATGGCGAGTGTTATGGTTATCTGATCGGTGAAGAGCATTTCGGCCTGCGCTATATGTTCAAAATGATGAACGAGGCACGCATCGCTGTTGGTTTTGGCGCATCGATGGTGGGATATCGTGGTTATCAGTACTCACTTGATTATGCCAAAGATAGAACGCAAGGCAGAATCGCCCCGAACAACAAGCCTGAAGATGCGGCAACTGCCATCATCAATCATGGTGACGTAAAGCGCATGCTACTGGCGCAAAAGGCCTATTCTGAAGGTGGCATTTCATTGTGCCTATACGGTTCAAACCTAATTGACCGTATCAATACTTGCGATGACGAAACGCTAAAGAACGAGCTAACAGAGCTGTTAGATTTGCTGACCCCAGTATTAAAAGCATGGCCGTCTGAGTATGGGCCAAAAGCCAATGATTTGGGTATTCAAGTATTGGGCGGGGCAGGCTATACGCGTGAGTATCAAGCCGAGCAGTTTTGGCGTGACAATCGTCTAAATCCTATTCATGAAGGCACAAATGGTGTGCAGGCGCTAGATTTGTCATTCCGTAAATTATGGCAAAAAGGTGGTCTGGGTATTCAAATCCTAAAACGTGAAATCACACAAGATTTGGAAAGCATCACTACACCTGAGAGCGCTCAATTGGCGGGTAAACTGGTGCCTTATATGGGTCAGCTACATGAAGTATTGGTTCATTTAAGCAAAGTGCTGCAGACAGAAGAGGCGTTAACGCTCACAGGTAATGCGCAGGCACTGATGAATATTTTTGCCTCAATTGTACTGAGCTGGATTTGGATTCGCCAAGCCAGTAAAGCCGAGCAGCTACTGAGTACTACCCAAGATATTGAGCAGCAGAATTTCTACAAAGGCAAGATACAAGCGGCCAAATACTTCATTGATTGGGAACTGCCATTAATCAAACGTGATATCGAATTATTAACCAATACCAACTCGGTTTGCACGGATATGCAAGCGGACTGGTTCTAAAAACAACTCTAAGGAAAGAGACATGACAACGATAAACAAACAATGGCGCCTAAAGGCAAGACCTATTGGCGAACCAAGTGCTGATACTTGGGATTATACTGAGACAGAATTACCGACTATCACCGACGGTCAGTTACTGATTAGAATTGATTATATCTCTATCGATCCTGCCATGCGCGGCTGGCTAAACGACGCCAAATCTTATATCGAACCGGTACAGATTGGTGATGTGATGCGTGGCGGTACGGTCGGTGAAGTGATTGAAAGTAAGCATGAAAAGTTTGCGGTTGGTGACTATGTCGCAGGTCACAATGGCGTACAGTCCTATGCGGTCAGTGATGGTACAGGTCTGCATAAAGTCGATCCAAATCTAGCACCGCTGTCTTATTACTTGGGCGTCTTGGGTATGCCTGGTATGACAGGGTATTTCGGTCTCCTAAAAACAGGTGAGCCAAAAGCAGGCGAGACTGTGGTTGTGTCAGGTGCCGCTGGTGCAGTTGGTAGCTTAGTCGGTCAGATTGCCAAAATTAAAGGCTGCCGCGTCGTTGGTATTGCAGGCGGTCCTGAAAAATGCAAATTCTTAGTCGATGAGCTGGGCTTTGATGCCGCTGTAGATTATAAAAACGAAGATGTCAAAAAAGGCTTAAAGCAAGCTTGTCCAAACGGGGTCGATGTATTCTTTGACAACGTGGGCGGCGATATTTTAAATGACGTGCTGACTCAGATTAATCTGCGGGCTCGTATCGTTATTTGCGGTGCGATCAGTCAATATAACAACACCACAGCAGTCAAAGGCCCATCGAACTATTTATCACTATTGGTCAATCGTGCTCGTATGGAAGGCATCGTGGTGTTCGATAACATCAAAGAATATCCAATCGCCATGAAAGAGATCGCAGGCTGGATTCAATCAGGTGATATGAAAGTAAAAGATCATATCGTTGAGGGTATCGAGACGTTCCCAGATACTTTGATGATGCTCTTTAAAGGTGAAAACTTCGGCAAACTGGTACTTAAGGTAGAGGGATAGATCATGACACTGAATACAAATGGAATTGCATCAGACGTAACGGGCAAACGAATTTTAATCACGGGCGGTGCATCAGGCATCGGCGCAGCAAGTGCGTTATTGCTAGCCAGTCGCGGCGCCAAAGTCGTGATCGGTGATATGGCAGAAGAGATGGGCGCTGCGGTCGCCAAGCAAGCTCAAGATGCTGGTAACAGTGTCGTCTTCAAAAAAGTAGACGTGACCAGTGGTGACGAAGTACGTGCGTTGTTCGACTTTGCAGTAGAAACGCTTGGTGGTCTGGATGTGGTGGTAAACAATGCTGGTATCGACCATAAGCCTTCGCCAATGCATGAGCTAAGCGATGATGATTTTGATCGTAATATTGCAGTAAATTTAAAAGGTGTATGGCACTGTATGCGTGCCGCCATCAATTGTATGCTGCCTAATGGTGGTGGTCATGTGATCAACGTGGCATCTATCGCAGGTCTACGTTCAGCGCCGATGATCTCAGCCTATAGCGCGGCTAAACATGGCGTGATGGGTCTGACCAAGTCTGCTGCTCATGAGTACGCGCGCGCCAATATTCGTTTTAACGCGGTATGTCCAAGTTTTATCGATACCCCTATGGTACGCAATACGATGGCAAAAATGGACGAGCGTACGCAGCAAGCAACCATTAAAGCCAGCCCAATGCGGCGTTTGGGTGAAGTTGATGAAGTGTCAGGCGCGATTGCTTGGCTGGCTAGTGATGAAAGCAGTTTTATGAACGGTCATGCCTTTACCTTAGATGGTGGTATGTTGGCTTAATAGTCAAATAACTGCTAAATCATTACGGTGTTAGCCTCGCTCGATGTACTATGCGTACTATCTACGCTCAGCTGCCTTGTAATGGATTTGCAGTTTTTCGACTATAATTTATTAAGTGGTTACGATAAAAAATTGAAAACTGAATAGCTAATTCAAAATATAAGGGATAACGATGAAAGATTTATTCGATTTAACCGGCAAGATTGCTTTAGTCACTGGTGCTAGCCGCGGTATTGGCGAATCTATTGCTCGTTTATTGGCATCAAGAGGCGCGCACGTTATCGTCTCTAGCCGTAAGATTGATGCCTGCCAAGCAGTCGCGGATAGCATCATCGCAGATGGTCACAAAGCCAGTGCTTTTGCTTGTCACGTGGGCGAGATGGCACAGATTGATGCGATTTTTGAGCATATTAAAAGCGAGTTTGGCCAAATTGATATCTTAGTGAATAATGCCGCAGCCAACCCTTACTATGGTCATATTTTAGATACGGATTTAGCCGCCTTTGATAAAACCGTGGAAGTAAACATTCGCGGTTACTTCTTTATGTCGACGGCAGCTGGCAAAATGATGAAAGAACAAGGTGGCGGCGTCATCTTGAATACTGCATCGGTCAACGGTTTAGTAGCGGGCGATAAGCAAGGTATTTATTCAATCACCAAAGCTGCGGTTATTAGTATGACCAAAGCCTTCGCTAAAGAGTGTGGCCCATTGAATATTCGTGTCAATGCGCTATTGCCAGGCTTGACTGATACCAAGTTTGCCTCAGCCTTGACGACCAATGACAAAGTCTTAAAAATGGCACTACATGCTATTCCACTAGGACGTGTTGCGAATCCTGACGAGATGGCTGGCACAGTGTTGTATCTAGTATCGGACGCTTCGAGCTATACCACAGGCGCGACTATCGTTGTCGATGGTGGTATGTTGGCTTAGTTAGCCGGTCAGAAGACTTAGAATACAAGTTAAAAAACAATTTACTATTAAGAACTGCATGAGATTTATTTCCATGCAGTTTTTTTTGATTTTATATTTGAGCGAGTGTCTAAATACGCTTAGTGTCATTGCATCGATAGATTATTAATTTAAAGTAAAAATAGGCTGTGTAATGGCATAATAAAGGTACTAACAGCTACTTGAATAATATAGGAATCAAGCATGGATTCAGTGACCAATCATAAAATAAATATAATCTCTCAAAATAAAACATGGCTATTCGTGCCAGCGACTCGCATCTATAGAATAGCCAAAGCTTTTGCCAGTGGTGCAGATGCGGTTATTGTTGACTTAGAAGATGCCGTTGCGTCAGAAGATAAAGCAGACGCCCGCAAAGCATTGCAACAATATCACAACAGTACAGGTTATCAGCCGATTTGGGTGCGTATCAATAAGGCAGGTAGCGAAGAATTTTTCAAAGATATAGTGCTCTGTCAAAAAATGCCAAATTTAGCTGGCGTGTTACTAGCTAAAGCTGAGCAAGTCGCCGACATAGAGAGTGTACATCAGCTTATCAATTTACCTGTGATTGCACTGATTGAGAGTGCTGTTGGATTATATCAAGTCGATAATATGGCAAAAGCAGTCGGATTGGCCGCGTTTAGTTATGGTTTTTTAGATCTGTGTAATGATTTGCACGTGCAAGTAGGTACGCCTGCTGCTGATATCGTCGCCAACCAAATTCGTTATCAATTAATCCTGACGTCAAAAGTGCACCAACTGTCGCCACCGATTGATACTGTTTATCCTGACTTTAATGATGAGATAGGGCTAAACGCACGAGTGCAATTATGGTCACAGATGGGTATGTCAGGAATGCTATGTATTCATCCCAAACAAGTAGCTGTCGTCCAGCAGGCATTACGCCCGACAGACGCAGCATTGTCGTTTGCTCAGCGTGTGGTCGAAGAGTATGAGCGCAGTGGACAGGCAGTGTTTGAGATAGATGGTCAAATGGTAGATGCGCCAGTGATTGCGCGCTGTCGCCAGCTATTAGATTAGTTATTGACGAAGTAGCAGGGAAGCAAATAATGGTTTATTATTCATCATACTTATTTATGATTTAAAAAGAGCTCTATGATTTTTATTAGTAATACCATTAGCCTGAATGACAGTGAAGTAGATATTAGCGCCATACGCGCGCAAGGGGCAGGCGGGCAAAACGTCAATAAAGTCTCGTCTGCGATTCATTTGCGTTTTGATATCCATGCCTCAAGCCTGAGTGATGTGCATAAGCAGCGTTTATTAGACAGTAAAGACAGCCGAATCACCAAAGAAGGCGTGTTTGTGCTTAAAGCGCAGCAGTTTCGTACGCAAGAGCGCAATAAGATAGATGCCTTGGAGCGGCTGCAAAGCTTTATTATAAAAGCCACTCATGTCAATCAAACCAGAAAGCCGACTAAACCTAGCAGAAATGCCAAGCGTAAACGCGTGGATCAAAAGACCCAGCGCGGTAAAACCAAAGCCTTGCGCGGTAAAGTGAATTTTTAAATGGGTGGCTTATTTCTTATTTTTAAATGAATGAGAAAGCAAAATGCCAGCCCATTTAAGTGGCTGGCATTTTTTATGCTTATTTATTATCAAGTTTTTAGCTAACCAAGTCTTCTGCTTAATTCAGGAAAGCGCTTTATCATAAATAACATCAAGAGCAGCGACACACTGGCGATAGCGGCGCCGACATAGCCCACACTTGATATGGAAATATGGGTCACTGCATAACCACCAAACAGCGCACCGGCGCCAATTCCTAAATTAATAATCCCTGAGAACATCGACATCAGCATATCTTGCGCTGTGACATCAACCATGATGACTTTGGCTTGCATGGAGATAATCAGCAGCATTAGCGCCGCGCCCCACAGTAACGCAATGAAACTCAGCGCCCAGATAGAAGTCACGGCAAATAAGAGCACCAGCATAGATATCAGCATTAATATGATCGATATCAGCATCAATCTGGTATTAAAACGATCACCCCAACGACTGAATATCACACTGCCGGCAATCCCTGCCACCCCAAATAATAGCAAGACAACCGTCGCGGCGTTTTCACTAATAGCGCCAACCTGCCGCATAAAGGGTTCGATATAAGAATAAGCGGTATAGTGCGCGGTAAAGACCAGTAAAATGAGTAGATACAAACAGACCAATAAGGGGTTTTTGAGCAATTCTGGAATCTTTCTAAACGAGCCTTCAAACATACTGGGTAGCGTTGGCAATAGCCTGGCTTGCAAGATAAAGACGATAAAAGCAATCACGCCAATACCGCCAAAGGTTGCCCGCCAACCAAACCATTGACCGACTAAGCGCCCTAGTGGCACGCCAAGCACCATCGCCAATGAAGTACCGGTCGCAAGTACGCTAAGCGCCAGTGCTTTTTTGCCTTCTGGTGCTACGCGAATCGCAATCGCTGCGGTGATGGACCAAAATATCGCGTGTGATAGCGCAATACCCACGCGGCTAATCAGCAATACATCAAAGCTCCATGCGAATACGGACAATACATGACTGGCAATAAATACCACAAACAAGCCCAACAGTAAGCTTTTACGCTCAAAGCGGCTGGTGAGTAGCATCAATGGCAATGACATGGCCGCGACAATCCACGCATACAGCGTCAACATCCAGCCGGTCTCAGCCGTAGTGATGGAAAAATCTTGGGCGATGTCACTTAATAGGGCAACGGGGACAAATTCGGTAGTATTCATAATAAAGGCGCTGACGCCCATTAAGAATACTTGGAAATACTGAGTTCGGCGAGCATTTGCGCTCACCTCAAGGTTATGTTTCATATGATCCAATACAAATAAAGAAGGCGCTAATAGTGCAAATTAGCTGAAAAATAATTCGTGAGTTTAAGAATAACGGCGGCATAGGTCGTAATGATGAAAAAGAGGAGGGCAAGATAGCAAATCAGTTGCGGTATGTCAGAGCCTATCATCAGACCCTATTATTTTATCAGGAATCGACGGTGTTTTTTGTAGGAGAGTCTTTAAAATTAACGACCGAATAATTGGTTGAATAATTAAGTGGACTGTTAAATTCATGGTTAAGTAAATCCGATGATGACATCAGTGTCAGTTACATAGTGCTTATAGTGAGGTATCGCTATTTACGCTTGAATATAGGTATGATGACGCCATAGGCTAGGAATGCCTGATAACGTGATTTTAAATAATCATTGATATTTTACTAAGATGGAATAAAAGAAAAGCAATCTATGAAAACAGACACCAATAAACCATTAGCCTTTAGACGATACCCTTCAACGACGGCGCTGCAATGTTTTGAGACCGCTGCTCGTCATTTGAGTTTTACCAATGCCGCGCAAGAGATGCACATGACCCAAAGCGCCATCAGTAAGCAAGTGGCACAGTTAGAGGAGATGCTAAACCTGTCTTTGTTTTATCGGACGCCGCACCGGATTTCATTGACCCCTGCTGGCAAGTCATATTATCTTGAAGTGTTAGAGATTTTAAAACATATCGAGGTGGCGACCACCAATTTGATGTCGCATAGCAGTAATACCGAGCTGCTAAAAACCGTCTCACATCCCACATTTTGCGCCCGTTGGTTGCTTCCAGCGCTCAGTGGTTTTAGTCAAGAATATCCGCTCATTAATTTAGATATCAAAGAGCTGGCAGGGCCGTTCTTTTCTGAAGACCAAAATGCCGATATTGCTTTTTTATATGGTGATGGCATGTGGAGCAATATGGAAGCTATAAAATTGTTTGATGAATACTGCGTTGCAGTCTGTCAGCCGCAGTATTTGCGAGATAAAACACTGAGTACTGATTGTTTGGATGACTATGTGTTATTGCAAATAAGCTCGCGTTTAAGTGCGTGGTATGAGTACTTTAAGCAACAAGATATCAGCGTCGATGGCACTTTTGTAGGTCCACGTTTTGAGACTTTTCATGCTTGCATCTCTGCCGCCTTACTTGGCTATGGTATAGCCTTGGTGCCGTTGCGTTTGGTTGAGCCTGAGCTACAGTCAGGCGCTTTAGTCATGGCGTGGGATTATGCGGCAAAGGGTCGCGGCAGCTATTATGTGACGTATACTGTTTCTTCAGGACAATCGCATAAGGTCAAAGCAGTTTTAGAATGGATTACGGCTTATTTAACAATCTCAGATCAGCGTGAAAAGGCGTTAGGGCTGGTTTTATAATTTATATCTTATTATTGTATTCTACAAAGTTATCTGCTGTGAGAATTTAACAAGCTGAACAAAAAAACTGCCTTGATACGCAGTTTTTTTGTTTTTAAAGGATTCGTTTAGGAAGTTGATTCACTGGTAATGACAAAAAGGAATGCCACCACAACTATTATTCGTTTGCTGCCGGAATGATGTTTTGTTGAAATGAGTCTAACTCAAGGAAGAGATAGAGATTCATCATGGACAAGCTGTATAACGTGACCGATGCCTTTACGATGGTGCATCCGCTCACGCTCGTCAAAGGCAAAAACGCCAGAGTTTGGGACAACAATGACCGCAGCTATATCGATTTTGTCGGTGGAATTGGTGTTTTAAACTTTGGTCATTGCCACCCCCACATCGTTAACGCCATCATTCATCAAGCCCAGTCGTTGATTCACTATGCCTACAATGCGGCAGCGCATCAGCCGTATCAAACCTTTATGCCGCGATTGTGTGAGCTTGTGCCTATCAGCGGTGAGCTGGCAGGAATGCTCACTAACTGCGGTGCAGAAGCGACTGAAAACGCCATAAAGATAGCCCGCATGAAAACGGGTCGCACAGGCGTCATTGCATTTGATGGTGGTTTTCATGGGCGTACGCTGGCTGCCGTCAATCTCAATGGTAAGGTCGCGCCGTATAAGCGCGGGCTCGGTGCGTTGGCCAGCGGCGTTTATCATATTCCTTTCCCCAGCCCCGATAACAATATCAGCGACGAGCAAGCGATTGACGCGCTCCAGCGTTTATTTATGGTAGAAACTGATATCGACAATATCGGTGCCATCATCGTCGAACCTGTACAAGGGGAAGGCGGTTTTCAATTGTTGTCGCCCACCTTTGCGCAGTATCTGCGCCAGTTTTGTGATGAGCATGGCATGTTACTTATCATGGACGAAATCCAATCTGGCTACGGCCGTACTGGTACACCGTTTGCTTTTACCCATTTAGAAGTTGAGCCTGATCTTATTTTACTTGGCAAGAGTATCGCGGGCGGCTTGCCATTAGGTGCAGTCATCGGCAAGGCTAGTGTGGTCAATGGTTTGCCTAAAGGCAGTTTGGGCGGTACTTATTCTGGTAACCCAGTTGCTTGCGCCGCTGCCAATGCCACGCTTGATATCATGCAAGCCAATGACGTTTGGCAGTCAGCCAACCATTATGCCCAGACAATTGAGACGACCATCAGGCAATGGCAGCAAGAAGGTGTCTCGCCTTGGTTGTTTGGTCTTACCGGTATCGGTGCGATGCGCGGTATCGAGCTGCGCCATCCTGAGCATGATGTGCATCCAAGTGTCATGGCGCAGGTATTAACCAAAGCGCGTGAGCGTGGTCTACTGCTGATACCAAGTGGGCAACATCGCCATATCATTCGCTTATTACCGCCACTCACCATAGAGCCTGACACCCTAAAAGAAGGGCTAGATATTCTAAAAGAGGTGCTTATCGCGATTCCTGATGGATTGCCTGCCGCTTAATGTTTAGGAGTGCTTAGGATAGGTAGCGCATCGCCATAACCAAAGGCTCGAAATCAAATACTTATTATTAAGCTAAAAATTTATTAACTCTATTACAAGGATGTTTATTTGTGAAAAATAGTAGCGTCAGTCCAGATAAGGATTTTATCTGCAGCGATGATATCCGCCATCATTTTTCTATGGCCATGTCAGCCATGTACCAAAACGAGGTGCCGCTGTACGGCGATTTGGTCGATTTAGTCAGTGATGTCAATGCCGAGGTATTGACATCACACCCTGATGTCAAATCACAGCTGCTACATACGGGCGAGATTGAGCGTCTGAGCATGGAGCGCCACGGGGCGATTCGACTGGGTACCGCATCAGAACTAAACATGATGCGTCGTCTCTTTGCGGTGATGGGTATGCACCCTGTTGGCTACTATGATTTAGCGCCTGCTGGCGTGCCGGTACATTCAACAGCTTTTCGTGCGCTTGACTCGCATTCTTTGCATAAAAGTCCCTTTCGCGTCTTTACCTCGTTATTGCGTTTAGATTTGATTGCCGATGACACCTTACAACAAGAAGCCACGGCCACATTGGCGCAGCGTCAGATTTTTACTGCCGGTGTCATTGAGCTTATCGAGATTTTTGAGGAGCAAGGTGGTTTAACTTCTGAGCAAGCACAGCAGTTTGTCCAAGAAGCGCTAGAGACATTTCGCTGGCATGATAAAACGCCGGTGGCAAAAGCGCTCTATCAGCGCCTATTAAATCAGCATCCGCTCGTCGCTGATGTGGTCGGCTTTAAGGGTCCACATATCAATCATTTAACGCCTAGAACCTTGGATATTGATGCAGTGCAACAAGGCATGCAAGCAAGAGGCATACCCTCAAAAGCCATTATCGAAGGGCCACCGCGTAGAGCGTGTCCAATCTTATTAAGGCAAACCAGTTTTAAAGCGCTACAAGAAGCGGTTGGCTTTAAAGTTGCTAATAACTCAGACGCTAGCCATGAGGAGTATGAGCAAGGTTATCATACCGCGCGCTTTGGCGAGATTGAGCAACGCGGTGTTGCACTAACGCAAAAGGGCCGTGCGCTTTATGATGAACTACTGAGCGAAACTCGTCGCCAGCTTGGTGCTACCCCAAATGAGGATAATGCGGCTCAATACAATCAAATTTTAGCCGAAGTATTTACCGCTTTTCCTGATAATTATCAAACTCTACACGATGAGGGGCTGGCGTACTTTTATTACCAGCTGACGGATAGCACCCTTGATTCTGAGGACGGTCAAGCATTATTGGCCGCGACCTTAACCAATGATGATTTGAATAAAGTGCCTAATGCTAAGCTGAGCGCTCTGATTAATGATGAGGTCCTTCGCATTGAACCTATCGTTTATGAAGACTTTTTGCCTGTCAGTGCCGCCGGTATCTTTCAATCAAATCTGCAAGAGGCGCAGCCAAGCCAATATGACGGTTACTCAAGCCAACAAGAGTTTGAAAGTGATTTGGGCGCAGCCATTTATGATGAGATGGCATTGTATGAAGCGATGCAAGCGCAAAGTCTTGAGCAGTGCCTGTCTAGTGTCAGTGTTTAGTAAAATTTAGCCTAGAAATATCTAGCGTATAGCCGACTTATTAGCACATCATTCCAAAAAGGAATGACTGCAAGAAATTTATTATTTTGCAACTTAGTAGGTAGCAGGGTAATTTTATAAGTCAGTCAAGGACGTAGTAAACCATTATACCAATATGCAAGGGATTGATTATGATTAAGCAATATATGTCTGCAATGGGCGTAGAAGAAGCACACTATCAAAATGGCGACTTTGAAGTCACCACCCCAATTGATGGCTCAGTCATCGGTAAAGTCACGTTAGATACAGTGGCCGACGTCGATACTAAAATCCAAAATGCCAAACAAGCCTTCCAAGAATGGCGTGTCGTTCCTGCCCCTAAACGTGGTGAGCTGATTCGTCTATTGGGTGAAGTCCTGCGTGAGCATAAAGAAGACTTGGGTATCTTAGTATCGCTAGAAGCCGGAAAAATCAAAGAAGAAGGCCTTGGCGAAGTCCAAGAAATGATTGATATCTGTGACTTTGCCGTGGGCGTATCGCGTCAGCTTTATGGTCTAACTATCGCCTCAGAACGCCCAGGTCACCACATGCGTGAGACATGGCATCCACTGGGTATCATCGGCGTCATCTCTGCCTTTAACTTCCCCGTTGCCGTTTGGTCTTGGAACACGGCGCTGGCCATTGTCTGTGGCAACCCTGTCATCTGGAAACCTTCAGAAAAAACACCCCTTGTCGCCTTAGCGTGCCAAGCATTATTTGAAAAAGCCTTGGCAAAATTTGGTGAAGCACCAGCACATTTGTCACAAATCATATTGGGTAAAACCGATATCGGTAATGCGCTGGTTGAAAACAAAGACATCGCCTTGGTCAGTGCAACTGGCAGTACACGTATGGGCCGAGAAGTAGGACCAAAAGTCGCTGAGCGTTTTGGTAAATGCTTGCTAGAGCTTGGTGGTAATAACGCCATGATTTTGGCACCCACTGCCGATTTAGATTTGGCGCTACGTGGCATTCTATTCTCAGCAGTAGGAACGGCAGGGCAGCGCTGCACCACCTTACGCCGTCTGTTCGTTCATGAGTCGGTCAAAGACGATATCTTACCGCGCGTTAAGTCTGCTTATGAGACGGTGAGCATCGGTCATCCGCTCGAAGGCAGTTTGGTCGGTCCACTGATTGATGAAGACAGCTTTAATAACATGCAAGCGGCATTAGAAAAGGCTCGAAATACTGGCGGTAAAGTCACAGGCGGCGACCGAGTTCTGATGGATAAATACCCAGATGCTTATTATGTGACTCCTGCGATTGTTGAGCTTGATGAGCAAAATGACGTGGCACGTAGTGAGACGTTTGCGCCGATTTTATATGTCATGCCTTATAAGGAGTTCGACGATGCGCTAGCGATGCAAAACGATGTGCCACAAGGTCTGTCTTCTTGTATCTTTACCAATGACTTACGTGAAGCTGAAACTTTCCTCAGCGACCGCGGTAGTGATTGCGGTATCGCCAACGTCAACATCGGCACCAGTGGCGCTGAGATTGGCGGCGCATTTGGCGGCGAAAAAGAAACCGGCGGTGGTCGTGAATCAGGTTCAGATGCATGGAAGGCTTATATGCGCCGTCAGACCAATACGGTCAACTATTCAACCGAACTACCACTGGCACAAGGTATCAACTTTGGTTAATAACAATGTGATGTGATGTGACATGATGTTTGTTAAGTAGGCTCAGCGCCTATTTAGCAAGCTAAGTATCAGTTGTTTTGGTCGTCAATTATTAAGTATTTATTGTTTTGGTCTGAAAGCCTACGGAAGTGATGAATAACCATTCATGATTTCAAAACAGGCTTTTTACTCCCTTTGCAGTAACTTTTTCAGCGTTTTTTTTAGCATTATCAGCAGCCATGGATTGGTTGTTTCCACTACTGTTATATCTATGACAGCAGTATCCACTACTAAGGAAGGTAGGTGTCTTATGATGGATGATAAACCTTATGACGAAGCTAAAGATGGCTACGGTCCGTCTTCTAGTTTTTTATTAGATATTGCACCTCTGGTGTTGACTGCCATTATTCTGATGGTGCAGTTTTTCGTATTCAAAGATTTTACCCCTCACATTCCCTTAGCTTGCGGTATTTTAATCACTGGCTTGTTTATGAAGCTGCGTGGCCGTGACTGGGATGGCATGGAACAACGCTTTTTAAAGGTTGTCAAAATTGGTCTACCAGCGATGATTATCTTGATGGGCGTTGGTATGCTCATCGGTGCTTGGATTATCGCTGGTACCGTTCCCACGATTTTATACTATGGTTTTAGCGTTTTTTCTCCTTCATCATTCCTAGTCTCTGTCTGTATCATCTGTGCCATTATTTCTGTAGCAACCGGTACCTCTTGGGGCACGGTTGGGACGGTTGGTCTTGCCATGATGGGTATTGGGCTAGGCTTGGGCATCCCGCCGTCACTAACGGGCGGCGCTATCGTTTCTGGTGCTTTTTTTGGTGACAAAATGTCTCCTTTATCAGACACCACCAACTTAACGCCAGCCGCTGCTGGTGTTGACCTTTGGGATCATATTCGCGGCATGTTGCCAACCACGGTACCTGCCATGGTAACTGCATTGATTATCTATGCGTGGATTGGTATGGGTTACGGCGCAGAAAATGTCGATTTAACCTCAATTAAAGAAATTCAAACTTCGCTA
Source organism: Psychrobacter sp. NPDC064578 (assembly GCF_044901245.1). Taxonomy (NCBI): domain Bacteria; kingdom Pseudomonadati; phylum Pseudomonadota; class Gammaproteobacteria; order Moraxellales; family Moraxellaceae; genus Psychrobacter; species Psychrobacter sp. NPDC064578. The sequence goes on along the minus strand of NZ_JBJDPI010000013.1, from coordinate 34,517 downwards.
GCGGCCAATTATAACCTCAGTATTATTACGTTATTACCGGCTGTTGTCGTTGTCATCGCAGCGGTGATGAAAATGCCTGCTATTCCAACGGTATTATCAGGTGTGGTGGTTGCAGGATTGGTTGCGTTTTTTATGCAAGGCGTGGGTGTGCATGACATTTTTACGGTCTTACAAAATGGCTTTGTCAGTGAAACCGGCTTTACTGTCGTGGATCAACTGCTGTCTAAAGGCGGCATTATGTCGATGACGTGGGTCGTGACCTTAACCATCTTTGCTTTAGCATTCGTCGGCTCAATTGAGCACTACGGTACGCTAAAAGCTATCATGGCAAAAATTAATAAGATGGTGAAATCGAGATTTGGCTTAGTAATGACCACGTATGCAAGCACGCTTGGTGTCGGTACGCTCATCGGTGACGTCTATACCACACTGGTGTTGCCAGGTCGTTTATTAAAAGACAAATATCAAGAAATGGGCTACAAGCGTACCACGCTTACTCGCTCTATTGAAGATACCGGAACCCTGTTATCTCCGCTTATTCCTTGGAACATGGGCGGTAGTTTCGTCGCGGCAACATTAGGTATTGCGACACTCACTTATGCACCATTTGCCTTTGCCTGTTGGTTATCACCGCTATTTGGTTTGTTATGGGTATTCTTAGACAAATTTATCCCACGTGAAGAACCTATTGTTAATAACGACTCAAGCGCGCTCTCCACTGTAGATAACGTGTAATTTAGAAGGAATATGAGATGTTGCAAGAGCAATGTTTGTGGAATATGACCGCACCTATTATTGATACCTACAGCCAGATGAATAGCGATACTGAAGCGACTATTTGTATCATAGGCGGCGGTTATACAGGGTTATCTGCGGCGATCCATTTGGCCGAAAAAGGCGTCAAGGTTATTTTGCTTGAGAGTCAAACGATTGGTAGTGGCGGCTCAGGAAAAAGCGTAGGGCTCGTCAATGCAGGTACTTGGGCGCGCCCTGATGATTTGAATATTGCGCTAGGCGAAGCGGCAGGTGAGCGTCTGACAGAAGCCCTTGGACAAGCGCCAAGCTTAGTGTTTGATTTGATTAAGCGTTATAATATCGATGCCCAAGCCACCCAATCTGGTAATATCCATATGGCACATAACGCTAAAGGTGAAGTCGATGTTGATATTAGATACGAGCAGCTAAGTCGTCGCGGTGCGAATGTTGAGGTATTAACCGGCAGCAAATGCCATGAGTATTGCGGTACCAAAAGTATCAATAGAGCACTACTGGATCATCGTGCAGGTACTATCAATCCGCTGGCTTATGTCAGAGGACTCGCAAAAGTAGCTACTAGTCTTGGCGTTACTATCTACGAGCATTCCGCCGTAGAAGCACTAGAAAAATTAGACGGTCATTGGTATACAAGAACCGCTAAAGCTCGCGTCAAGTCCGATCGCGTCATCATTGCGACCAACGCTTATACCGAAGGCGAGTGGACAGAAATCACAAAGACGTTTTATTTGGTTTATTACTATCAGATTGCATCTGAGCCGCTCAGCGGAGAGGCGGCAGATCGTATCTTACCGTACAAAACAGGGGCATGGGATACTCGTTTGGCCTTGTCTAGCTTTCGCCGTGATGACGACGATCGCCTATTATTGGGAACGGTAGGTGGTACACAGCTTAAACCAAAATCCTTTTATCAATCATGGGCCAATGCGGTGCAAAAGAGCTATTATCCAGATTTGCCAGCATTTAAATGGCAGTATGAGTGGACGGGTAGCTTTGGTTTTACGCAAGATCATATTTTTCGAGTCATGGAGCCCGACGAGGGCTTGCTGACCGCAACGGCTTATAATGGTCGCGGCATTACTACAGGCACGCTAATGGGTAAGTGCTTTGCAGACTATATAATGACCGGTAATAGAGACAGTATTCCCTTGCCATTTAAGACCTTAGAAGAGGCAAAAGTTTCTTTTGGCGGGATGAAATCTGGCTTTACTGAGTTGGGACTGACTTTATATCATGCAGGTCAATGTCTAAAAATAATTAGGTAGTTTTGTTGAGTCATCGTCTGATTTTTTCTACCGTTTTTAAATATAAAGGTATTCAGACTTTAACGGCGATAGAGAGACCGTAACAATCGTGTGATTACCAAAGCGTATTAATATCAGTATTTATTTTCTATTATCTGATATGCTATCATCTTTAAGTCATTATCGTGGGTTTAACAGTTTTGTCATTGCCAGCCATTATCGTTATAAATGGTGGCGTACAAACCTTGCAACTTCCAGCACGATATAAAATAATTCTGGTAAAGCGCATGAGCCTGTACTCCGACATCCTCATTTGTGCCTGATTTTATTTGCCTATTTGGGCGTATTTCACCCTTTTTCGTCGGAGTTACAGGAGTCTAAGGTGTTCAATATCATGAGCCACATTGCTAACCAATCCAAATATACCCGTCATTATCATCCACGCCATCTTCTTGCCCAGTATGCGATCAATCAGATAGCGACACTTGAGCTGCGTTCGCAAGATATTGTCAAAGCCATGGGTTATCCTATCAAGCATACCATCCCTGCTTGTGAGCGCCTACGTCACGTATTATCGAATAAATACCTTGGGCTTGATGGCAGCTATATGGATAAATATTTTACCGCTGATGAATTTTTAATAGCATTATTTACAGTGCTTGAGATACCTCATGCACCGTTTGCAGAAGACATTGCCCAGATCAAAGATGCTGCTGAGCATGATAATAAAAATTCATCCTATGGTAGTGTGAGCAATGGCTATCAACAGATGAGTGAACAAGACTATGAAATGGTTGATAGAGTAGGAGAATATAAGCTAAAAAAATCTAAGGAATGTTGATTTTTAAGTTTTAAGCACAGTCTCGCTTTTTTAAGCAAAGCCTCACTATAAAGTGAGGCTTTTTTCGTTGTGCTCTTTGATGGTGAAATTGAAAAATTGGCTAGTATGAATATTTTATAATATCGTATAAGTTATTGTATATCGAACTGATTATATGTCAGGCTTTGATATGGCTCGCCATAAAATCACGAATAACGCATCAAACTCTGCATTAATGGGTGTATCTGTCTGGCGAATGATATGCATCAAGCCAAGACGACTGATAAAACCCATAAACACATCAAAAAGTATATAAAGGGGCACGGTGTCATTTAGTACCCCACGGTTTTGACCATCTTCTAATACATTCAAAAATGCGCCAATCAGCTCTTTATTCTCATAAATCGCAATATTACGTATACGTGATGCCGATACCGAAGACAGTACCATCACGGCATCAGGATGCGAGTCTACAAAGTCAAAACAAACCCATAATGTCTTGCGCAGCCGATCTTGTACGCTATCGATGCCTTGCAAATGATCCATGATGCGCGCCGCCAACCTGCCCAATACAATATCCATGATGGTATAAAACAGCGTTTGCTTATCACCAAAATATTTATACAGCGTCTGTAGTGAGACATTGGCAGACTTTGCAATTTGTGCCATGGTCACCTCATTAGAGTCAAAACCTGCAAACACTTTACGAACGGCTTTTTCAATTTTTTCTAAAGTTGCAGGGCGCATATCGGATAAGGGTGCCAAAGCTCGGGCTGTATTCATACTAGATATCTGACTCGTAGATTGCATGCTTGATGATTCCTGTGCGGTGAGAATTTTTAGACTGTGCTACAGCGTCTTATTTATCGGCTTGATAAGCTAGAGTTGAAATAGGTAATATAAATTACTATTATTATTTAATTGGTTGCGCATTGTCTTTTACTGTCCTAGTATAAGTTTTGTATGATATTAAATATAAAGAATGCTTAGATTGTATATAACGGTAATTAAAATTACCATAAGTAATAAGTTTACACTCAATAGTATTTTATATTAGGGCGTGTCCTCGTTTGAATTGAGGACACGCCCTAGCCATTATCAACTTCCCATCGTCAAGGATAGACAATATGAGTATTGAAAAATTCACCCCGAACTGGATGACCGAAGAGCACCAGATGGTGCATGACAGCGCGCTTAAAATGTTTCAATCGTGGGAGCCAAAGGATGAGCAGTGGCGTAAAAACGGCATGATTGACCGCGCTGCGTGGGAAGAGGCGGGCGCGATGGGATTCTTATGCGCTTCGATACCAGAAGAATATGGCGGCGGCGGCGGTGACTTTGGTCATGAAGCGGCGCTTCTTTATGCGCAAGCGGAGGCCAATCAGGCTGGATTCGGTGGCATGGTACATTCAGGTATTGTCGCGCCTTATATCTTGAGTCATGGTACGGAAGCGCAGAAAAAAGAATGGCTACCTAAGATGGCGACGGGAGAGTATGTGGCTGCGATTGCTATGACCGAACCTGGTACTGGCTCAGATTTGCAGAACATCAAAACTTATGCGGTAAAAGATGGCGATGATTATATTATTAATGGCTCAAAAACCTTTATTACCAATGGTCAGCATGCCAACCTGATTTTGCTCGCCTGCAAAACCGATCGTGAAAAAGGTGCGCAAGGTGTTTCGCTTATCGTGGTAGAAACGGACAAAGTAGAAGGGTTTGAGCGTGGTCGTAATCTCGATAAGATTGGTCTGACCTCACAAGATACTTCGGAGTTATTTTTCAGCAATGTACGTGTGCCGCAAACAAATTTGCTTGGTACAGTAGAGGGCATGGGTTTTATTCAAATGATGCAAGAGCTGCCACGTGAGCGTTTAATTATTGCCTTAACGGGCGTTGGTGCGATGAAGCTCGCGATTAATTTGACCCTAGATTATGTCAAAGGTCGTGAAGCCTTTGGTAAGCCTATTTGGAAGTTTCAAAATACGCGATTCAAAATGGCAGAATGCTACGCCGATTATCTCGCTGCTAGCACGATGTGTGATGCCGCTGTCGATGCCATGTTAGAAGGCAAATTGACGGTACCGCAGGCGTCTTTGATTAAATACTGGGTGACCCAAAAGCAGTGCGAAGTGATCGACGAATGCGTCCAGCTGTTTGGCGGTTATGGCTACATGACAGAATACCCGATTGCTCGCCTATATGCTGATGCACGAGTACAAAAAATCTACGGGGGCACCAATGAAATCATGAAAGAGCTGGCGTCACGCTTTATGTAAGTGGCTGATGTAATTGTTTATTTTAATTATTGGTTCTAGTTCTTGATTCTGACATGGCGATTATGATGCCATTATTATTGTTTATTCAAAAAAGATAAAAAGGGATTTTTATGACTGAGACTGCTTACATTTATGATGCTATCCGTACCCCGCGTGGTAAAGGCAAAAAGGATGGCTCTTTGTATCAGGCGTCACCAATTTGGCTTGCCCGTACCTTATTAAAGGAAATGCAACAGCGCCACCATTTGGACACCAGTTTGGTCGATGATGTGGTGCTCGGTTGCGTGACGCCCGTTGGTGAGCAGGGTTCTGATATCGCCCGTATAGCCGTTATTGATGCTGGCTGGGCGCAAAGTGTCGCGGGTGTCACTTTATCTCGGTTTTGTGCCTCAGGTCTGGAGTCTATCAATCTAGCTGCCGCCAAAATCATGTCAGGTATGGAGGACATGGTGGTCGCAGGCGGCGTAGAGTCGATGAGCCGCGTGCCGATGGGCTCTGACGGCGGGGCGTGGTATATGGATCCACGGGTTAATGAAGCGACGCATTTTGTTCCGCAAGGCGTTGGCGCTGATACCATAGCGACGCTGAAAGGCTTTAGTCGTACCGATGTTGATGCGTTTGCTACCGAGTCACATCGCCGCGCCGCGCATGCTTGGGAGCAGGGCTATTATGATAAATCGGTCGTTCCCGTCACGGATATCAATGGCATGACGTTATTGGATAAAGACGAAACCATTCGTCCTAATACCAATATCGAAACCTTAGCTGGTCTCAATCCTTCTTTTATTATGCCGGGCAAGATGGGCTTTGATAGCGTTATCTTGGACAGATATACCACCATTGAAAAAGTGAATCACGTACATCATGCGGGCAATTCATCAGGCATCGTCGATGGTGCCGCAATTTGCTTAGTGGGTAGTGCTGCTGCTGGTCAAAAAGCAGGTCTAAAACCACGCGCCAAAATCACCATGGCCTCAGTCATTGGCTCAGAACCTGCCATTATGCTGACAGGGCCAACGCCTGTCTGCCAAAAAGCGCTCAAAAAAGCGGGCATGCAAGCTTCAGATATAGATCTATGGGAAATCAATGAAGCCTTTGCTGCCGTTCCGTTAAATACTGCCGATGACTTCGGACTCTCTCTTGATATCGTCAATGTCAATGGCGGCGCTATCGCTATGGGTCATCCACTTGGCGCAACGGGCGCGATGCTCATGACGACTGTTCTTGATGAGTTAGAACGTCGCGATCTGAAAACCGCGATGATTACGCTGTGTGTGGGCGGCGGTATGGGCATCGCTACTATCATTGAGCGCGTATAGTGCTGATAGCGCTAATAGATTTTAGTGATTGTCATTAGTTTCTAGTGACTGATATCGACATAGAATAATATAAAAAGGATTTGAAATGAGCACAAACAGCGTAGACGCCATCAATGCATTGAACCACTTTTCTGCCGAATCTGATAATGGCATTATCACCGTCACGATTGACCAAAGCAGTCGCAAAATGAATGTCATCGGCGACGGTTTCACCGATAGTTTTGCAGTGATGACTGACAGCTTTATTAACGACGTATCCGCCAAAGGTTTGATTTTAACCTCTGGCAAAGAGACCTTTGTCGTCGGTGCTGATATTGATCAGTTGGCTAATATTAAAACTGCTGAACAAGCCTTTGATCTGGTCGAAGACCTGAAAGCTAGCTTACGCAAACTAGAGAAATCTGGTAAACCTGTCGTTGCTGCCATGACTGGAACGGCACTTGGCGGTGGTTTGGAGTTGGCATTGGCCTGTCATTATCGTATCGCGATTGATACTCCTAAAACTAAATTGGGTTTACCTGAAGTCAAATTGGGCTTGCTGCCGGGCGGCGGAGGTACTCAGCGTTTACCACGATTGGTTGGTATTCAAGTGGCATTGGAGCTGATGACCCAAGGTAAAGAGCTGCGTCCAACTGCCGCTAAAAACATGAGTTTAATTGATGCTGTTGCCACTGATAAAGCAGATATGTTACAGCAAGCCAAAGACTGGATTACAGCCAATCCTAATGCCCAACAGCCATGGGATAAGAAAGGCTTTAAAATACCCAGCGGTGACAGTAAACATCCCAATATCGTGCCAGTGTTTTCTATCGCGCCTGCCATGGCCAATCAAAAGTCACACGGCAATTATCCAGCCATTACCCATATCATGTCTTGCGTGTTCGAGGGCTGCTTAGTGGATATCGATACGGGACTTGAGCTTGAGTCTCGTTACTTCGCGGCTTGTGTGCTGTCTGTTGAATCTAGAAATATGATTAATACGCTATGGACTCAGCTGAATAGTATTAAAAAAGGTCAATCTCGTCCAAATGATTTTGAGCACTATAAAACCAAAAAAGTTGGTATTTTAGGTGCAGGCATGATGGGCGCGGGCATTGCTTATGTCACTGCAAAGGCGGGGATTGACGTTGTACTCCTTGACACTGACATAGCAGGCGCTGAAAAAGGCAAAGCATATTCTGCCACCATTTTGGATAAAGCCATTAGCCGTAAACGCTCCACTGAGGAGAAAAAGCAGGCGTTACTCAATCGTATCAAGCCGACAGTGTCTTATGACGATTTGGCAGACTGCGACCTGATTATCGAAGCGGTGTTTGAAAATCGTGAGATTAAAGCCAAGTGTACTCAGCAGTCTGAGGCAGTGATTTCTAACACTGCTGTCTATGCGTCCAATACGTCGACACTTCCTATCACTGGATTGGCTAAAGCAAGCACCCGCCCCAATCAATTTATCGGGCTGCATTTCTTCTCGCCAGTCGATAAGATGCCGTTGGTTGAGATTATCATGGGCGAGCAAACGGATGACGCCACTTTAGCAAAAGCCTTTGATTATGTGCTACAAATCGGTAAAACACCTATCGTTGTTAATGACAGTCGGGGTTTTTATACGTCACGAGTATTTGGCACTTATGTGTCAGAAGGGGTGGCGATGTTAGGCGAGGGCGTCCATCCGCGCAGCATCGAAGTTGCTGGCATGAAAACTGGCATGCCCATGCCGCCACTGGCATTGCAAGATGAGGTGTCATTAAGTTTGGCGTTGCATGTGAGCGAACAGCAGCAGCTAGATATGGCAGCAGAAAGTAAACCCATTGCTGTGCGTCCTTCGTACGAGATACTGAAAACGCTGGTCAAAGAACACAATCGCGAGGGCAAAAAGAACGGTAAAGGCTTTTATGAGTATACCGATAAGGACGACAAATACTTGTGGCCTGAGCTGATGAATTTATACCCGGCAAAAGCCGCGCAGCCTTCTCAGCAAGATTTAATCGATCGTTTGATGTTTATCCAAGCCAATGAATCTGCTAAATGTTATCAAGAAAACGTCGTGCGCTCTGTCGCTGATACCAATATCGGCTCCATTTTTGGTTGGGGCTTTGCGCCACATCAAGGCGGTACGCTACAGTTTATTAATGCGATGGGGTTAGAGGCGTTCATCACCCGTAGTCGTGAAATCGCGGCTCAATACGGTGAGCGTTTTGAGCCAGCACAAATTCTGCTAGACATGGCAGATAAAGGTGAGGTGTTTGCTGATGACTGAGCTAATGGTTAATTCTATGCTTGATTCTGCGATTAATACGAGCACTGGTTCAATGATAGATTTAATGGCAGATTGCTTACAAGGGCTGCGCGTCATTGATTTGACTCGTAATTTACCGGGACCATTTGCGACGCGTTTGCTTGCAGATTTGGGCGCAGAAATCATTAAGATTGAACCTAAAAATGGTGATCCTGCCAGAGCCTTTGGCGAATTGTTTAAAGCATTGAATCATGGTAAAACTACTGAAAGTCATGACTTTCGTGATACTCAAGGTATTGCTGCTATCAAAGCGCATCTTAAAGATGCTGATGTGATGTTGGATAGCTTTCGCCCAGGCGTCCTAAAAGGCATGGGACTAGATGCTAAAACGCTGCATGCGATTAATCCAAAGCTAGTCATGGTATCGATTACTGGTTACGGTTTGGCATCTAGCGATTCGAAAATTGATGTTAATCATGACTGGGCTGATAAAGCCGGTCATGATATTAACTTTATGGCGATGAGCGGTGTTTTAGACCAACTAAAAACGGCGGATGGCGAGCAGGCGATGCCTAACGTTCAATTTGCAGATTTGGCAGGCGGCAGTGACACCGCCGTGATTTCATTGCTAGCTGCTGTATTCGCGGCTCAGCGGACGGGCAAAGGTCGTCATGTTACCGTTAGTATGACGCACAGCTTGTACCAGCATATGGTCATGCCAAAGGCAACGGGAGCGCTAGTAAAAAGTTTCTCAGGGCAACAACCAGCACCGCATCATGATTTTTTGGGTGGATTATTGCCTTGCTATCGCCTATACAAAACTTCAGATGCACGCTATATGGCTGTTGGTTCATTAGAGCTGAAATTCTGGCAGGGCTTGTGTGGGGCATTGGATTTGTCTGCGCTCAAGAATAGCCATTGGCAACGTGGCGTTATGCCAAATACCTCTGAAAGCCAAGCGGCGGCTAAGGCGATAAGCGATAAATTTGCCAGTCAAACACTTGTGCATTGGCAGCAAGTTTTTGCGCTCGTTGATGTCTGTGTCACTCCTGTGCTTAGCCTTAGTGAAGCAAAAGCACATCCCTTATTTGCCCATCAAGATGCGTATGATGCAACGTCAGGATGGCAGCAGGTTCAGTAGTTATGTTTTTTATGAGAAATGCTTCAAAGCCATTGAGTTTTTCATAAGTTGATTACCAAGGAAGGTAAATTATGGATCAGTTTTGGACGCAACATTATCCTAAAGGGATAAATGCACAGATAGCGCCGCCACATAATACATTGATTGACATGTTTGATGACAAATTAACAGAATATGCCAGCCATGAATTTATCACCAACATGGGTATTACTTATTCTTATGGGCAAGTGGATAGCATGTCATTGGCTATTGCGGCTTGGATTCAAAGTCTGGGTCTAGCAAAGGGTTCGGTCATAGGCATCATGATGCCCAATGTCAACCAGTACCTGCCTATTGTCATAGGGGTAATTCGCGCTGGTATGGTCACAACGCTCATCAATCCGCTGTATAGTCCTCGTGAATTGAGACATCAATTGGCTGATTCAGACACTGCTGTATTATTTATATTAGAACCATTTTGCAAAACGTTAGAGAAAATCATCAAAGACACGCCTGTCAAAACCGTGGTCATCAGCAAGATTGGCGATATGTTAGGAGTAGTGAAAGGTGCGTTTGTCAATATTGCTGCCAAATATGTCAAAAAAGCCATTCCCCGTTATCAGTTGAAATCCAATTCTCGTTATACCGTGACTCGCTATAAAGCCGTTTTAAAACGCGCCAAAAAATTAAGCTATTCTCGTCCTGCCATTCAAGCGGACGACTTATTAATGCTGCAATATACCGGCGGTACGACAGGCGTTGCCAAAGGTATTTTGATTACCAATCAAAATGTTGTGACCGCCACTTACCAGTTTGTCGAATGGTTCAAGCCAGTCTATGACGCCATGTCTGATAGTACTCAAATAAATACCATTGTCGCTTTACCGTTGTATCATATTTATGCGTTTATCTGCTCAATAGTTGGGTTGAGTGTGGGTCAGCATCTCACACTGGTTACCAATCCACGTGATATTGAAGGGTTTATCAGGATATTGCGCAAGCGTCCTTTTCATCTATTGCCTGGTGTTAATACTTTGTTCCAAGCCCTGCTGATGAATCCCAAATTTAAGGAGCTGGATTTTTCTGCATGCAAGTTAACCCTAGTCGGTGGTATGGCAGCGACCCCTGAAACCGCTAAGCGCTGGCGTGAAGTCACAGGTCTGCCTATCCTCGAAGGCTGGGGTATGTCTGAGACGCTAGGCGTGGGTACTGCCAATCCATTTAATGGCACTGAATATAGTGGCAACGTAGGGTTACCACTGCCTAGTGTCGATATCAATATCCGTGATGAAGATGAAAATATTCTCGCCATAAATGAAGTTGGTGAGATGTGTATCAAAGGTGAAAACGTCATTACTCATTATCATAATATTGACAATACGACGTTTTTTACCGCTGATGATTACTTAAAGACAGGTGATATTGCGTCTATGAACGAGCAGGGTGCTATTAAGATATATGACCGTAAAAAAGATATGATTATCGTCAGTGGCTTCAACGTTTATCCTAACGAAGTAGAAAACATCATTGAGGAACACCCTAAGGTTGCCGAATGTTCAGTGGTTGGTATCGATGATAAGTTACAGGGTCAGTCGATTAAAGCCTACGTTGTAAAATCTGATGACAGCTTAAATGAGGATGATATTAAAGTGCTGTGCCAAGCAAATCTGGCCGCCTATAAATGCCCGCGTCATATCGAATTCATAGACGAGTTACCCAAATCAACTGTCGGAAAAATACTGCGTCACAAGCTGAGAAAATTGGCTCATGAAGCCTAACGACTACTCAACAGACTCTCATCAATAACATCTACGTTTAACGCATTTTGTCTGTCATCTATTGGCAGGCTTTCTGTTTTTAGAAGACCTCACTTAATAAGATTAAATGAGGTCTTCTATTTTGACAAATGCTCACGGGATTTTTTTCGATACTTTATCTAGGGCGTGTCCTCATTTTAAAAATGGTGATAAAAATGAGATAAATTGCCGTCAAACAAGGAAGATAGCGCCGTTAATATCGAGATATTGATAAGCTATTTGACGATGTTTAACAAAATTTAGCCATTTTTAGCCCATTTAGAGAGTAATTGATTGAATTGAGGACACGCCCTAACGTTGTTTGATGTCATCGTATTGTCATGGCTCTTTAACCAAAATGTCACAACTACTGGCTACACTGCTGACCTAGGCAATACAAATAATAAATGATTAGGTTGGTTGATATGTTAGAGCTTAGAGGTGTGACGAAAAAGTATGAGAATAAAGTCATCTTTGAAGATATTTCCCTCAAAATTAATAAGGGCGAGATTGTCTCAATCTTAGGGCCTTCTGGATGTGGTAAAACGACTTTATTGCATATTATCTTGGGTTTGACGGGTATCAATGGCGGTCGTCTTGCTTATAATGGTGAAGACATTACACGAGTGCCGATGAAAAAAAGAGGCTTCAATATTGTCTTTCAAGACTATGCACTGTTCCCCAATCTAAATGTCAAACAAAACATCGAATACGGTTTACGCAATAATCCCCATATTAGCACGCAAGCAGAAGTCGATGAACTGGTCGACTTACTCGATATCAAAGCCCACCTAAATAAACGTATCAACCAGTTGTCAGGCGGTCAAAAGCAACGCGTGGCACTCGCACGCACTTTGGTGATGAAGCCTAAAATCCTGCTATTAGATGAGCCTTTATCTGCGCTAGATGGTGTCATCAAAGAAACCATCAAAGCACGTATTCGCGAGATTTCCGTTCGCTATCAGTTGACGACTTTAATAGTCACTCATGATCCAGAAGAAGCCATGACGTTATCTGATCGTATTTTGCTGCTATCAGATGGCAAAGTGGCACAGTTTGCCAAACCAACGGAAATCATTCGCAACCCAGCCAATGATTTTGTCAAAAACTTCATTCTCAATCAGCTCAATATCAAGCGTCGCAATATCTTAAGTTTATTTGCAGATGATGGCGCAACTATCGACCCTTTAAGCAAATATACCCAGCGCCAACATTATGGTCAGGATGACAGTGTGGTGACTCATCGTTATGACGATATCGATGGTATTGACACTATCGACAATACCGACGATCTTAACGTTATCAAAGCCAGTCGTCAGCAAAAACGAAAAGATGCCACCATCAATTAATATTGATTAAAAATAAAAATGTTGTGAATGAACGTATTTGACTATTTGATCGTCTTGGATATTTATGAAATTGAGCAATTCACCCCTCGTAAAAGCAATTTGGCTATTCGTTGCTGTTTTATTCGTCATGTTTATGTTTGTGCCATTAGTCAAGCTGCTGGCACTGTCTTTAAATGTCGGTGATGCATTAGGGCTAGAAAACTACACCAGTATTTTGAGCAGTGATGGCTTTTTGCAGACCATGCAAAACAGCTTTTTTGTGGCGACGATGAGTGCGCTTAGCGCGACGTTTTTGGGCTTTATTTTGGCTTATACCGTGCATTGGACCAATTTGCCCAAAAGTTTTAAACAATTTATTAAGCTGGCGGCATTATTTCCTATGTTGTTGCCAACCGTCACCTATGGCTTTGCCATTATTTATACCTTTGGCAAACAAGGCTTGCTGACTCAGATTCTTGGCTTTCAGCTGTTTGAGGACATATATGGCTTTTATGGCATGTGGCTTGGTTATACCATTTATACCTTGCCCATTGCTTTTTTATTATTGAACAATACTTTCCAGTATTTGGACAAAAAGTTCGTCGTTGTATCAGAGTTGATGGGAGACTCTCCTTATCGCCAGTTTGATATGACTGTGGTGCGCCCTCTAATCGGCACCTTTGCAGCAGCGATGATTCAATGTTTCTTTTTAGCTTTTACAGACTTTGGTATTCCAGCGTCGATTGGGGGGCAATATAGCGTCATCGCCACTGAGCTTTATACCCAAATCTTAGGCGCGTCACCTTCATTCGAAAAGGGGGCAGTGGTTGCGCTATTTATGCTGGTGCCATCCATCCTAAGCATCGCCATACTATGGTACGTGGCACGCTTCAATGTGCGCTATGATTCAGTTGAAATGATTGATCTGCCCACCTCAAAAATCAAAGACCGTGTTTTGGCGGTGTTATCGAGCGTGATTTTAGCCTCACTATTACTGGTATTCGCCGTGATATTCATCATCCCATGGATTAAATCATGGCCTTATCAGATGGTGTTCACCACCGAGATCGTCAGCGAGGCTTTAGAGTCTGCCAATCTGATGCGGGTCTATAAAAACTCATTACTTGTGGCAGTATTAACGGCGGTGTTTGGCACCTTGATTACGTATTTTTCAGCCCTGTTATACGAGCGCTCAAGCCTGTTTAAACTGGGTAAATTCAGTATTGAAAGCTCAGCATTGGTAACCAATACGGTGCCTGGAATGGTCGTCGGTATTGCCTATTTGATGGTGTTTTCGGGGTCGGCGGTCGCCAATACTATTTTTATCATCGTGATTAGCAACATCATTCATTACTTTGCCACGCCTTATTTGATGAGTAAAAACGCGCTATCTAAAATGAATTTGGGTTGGGAGACGACGGCTGGTTTATTGGGCGATTCATGGTTTACATCGTTACGCCGCATCGTCGTGCCCAATTCGTTTTTTACGCTGATTGAAGTCGCTTCATTCTATTTTATCAGTGCCATGGTGACGATTAGCGCGGTTATCTTTATTTCAGGTGCCAAAACCATGGTACTCACCACCAAGATAGTCGAGCTACAGCACTTTGCGCGCTTCGATGAGATTTTTATCTTGTCGCTGATGATATTGCTGACCAATATTGGCGCACTGATGTTGTTTGCTATTGTCCGTCATATTTATAGCAAACGGCTCTCTGGTAGAGCGGCAATAAAAACCAAGAAAAAACCTAAGTCAATGGTGATATCAACGTCTTCTTAGTCTTACTCATCGGTCAAGCGCATTGATAAGATTTATTTTCGTTTTATATTTTAAGCAACAACTTTTTCATTATTAAAACATCAACAAATAATAGGACAAATAATGTTTTTATTTAAAACGTTAGTGGCAAGTTTCGCGTGTGGAATCGTCTTAGTGGGTTGTAGTTCACCTGAGTCGGAAGGAGGTGCTTCTAGCAACGTCGAAGAAGTGGTCATTTATAGCAATGCCGACGAAGAAGCGGTCGAGGTCATCCAAGAGGTTTTAGACGAAGCAGGCTATGAAGGCAAGTATGTCTTTCAGTCTTTTGGGACAGGGGAGTTGGGTGGGCGTTTGCTGGCAGAAGGCGATAATACAGAGGCTGATATGGTGACGATGAGCTCGTTCTACTTAGAAAGTGCCCAAGCCAAGCATCCTATGTTTAAAGAATTGACCTTTGACGTTGACCCGCAAGTGGCGGTCCCCAATTACTATGCACCAATACTGGGCTTTACGGGCGCTATTATTTTAAACACAAAAGAGATGGCGGCACAAAATCTGCCCAGACCAGCCAGTGCCAAGGATTTGGCAAACCCGATCTACAAAAATAAAATTGCGATGGTGGATCCTAATGGCTCATCGACAGGTTGGCTCTTTATTCAAGACGTCACCGCTACGTATGGAATGGGCGCTGAAGGGCAGAAAATTATGAACGATATCCGCATCAATGCGGGTCCAAACTTGGAGTTGTCAGGCTCAGGTCCGATCAAAAAAGTGATGGCAGGTGAGGTGCCGATTGGTTTTGGCTTGCGTCATCAAGCAATCGCAAACAAAGCACAAGGCTTGCCCATTGATTATGTTGACCCAAGCGAGGGAAATTATACGCTGACGGAATCGGTAGCCGTTATTGATAAAGGTGAGAACACCAATCCAAATGCGATAAAAATGGCTGAAATCATTGTTAAAAATGCGCGTCCAAAATTATTAACGATATACCCAAATGTGATTTATGACGGTGAAACAGTCGCTCCTGACAATCACATAAAAAACAGTAAAACGTACGGCGAGCCACTGACGGCTGAGCTGTTAGATAAGCACAGAGCGTTTTTCCATGGACAAACTGAATCGTAAATGAATCCATAAAAACCGTGATGAGTAGTCATTATTCAAATGCACTATTTCATCGGATAGTGAAATCCTTAAAACATGGATTGAGCCGCTAAAACATAAATTGAGTATCATTTGTAATCAATCATAAAGAAGAAAAAAGCTATGACAGGGACAAGTAAATTATCAGATAAACAGTATGATGTGGTCGTCGTTGGGGGCGGTATCGTTGGTCTTGCCAGCGCTTATGCTGCCGTAAAAAAAGGGCTGAAAGTGGCACTGGTAGAACGAGAAGCACAGAACAAAGATGCCTCGATTCGTAACTTCGGCTTTGTGACGGTTAGTGGTCAGCGTAGCGGTGAGCATTGGCAACGTGCCATGCACTCACGCAATATCTGGGCGGATATCGCGCCAAAAGCCGGTATCAAGGTTGAGCATACTGGTCTGCACATGCTGGTTCAGCGCCCTGAAGCAATGAGCGTTGCCGACGCGTTTTTGAAGACTGAAATGGGCGAGTCCTGTCGCTTATTGAGCCAATCAGAAATACAGGAGCAGACGCCTTATCTTAAAACAGGTTTGGGCGTTTTATATAGCCCGCACGAGCTGAGAGTCGAGTCAAATACCGCGATTGGCAAATTGGCGGACTGGTTAGCACAGGTGCATGGCGTGGATTTTTATAACAAAACCACGGTTCAGGCGGTTGACTTGCCCACTGTTCATACCAGTCGAGGGGCGCTACAGACAGCGCATTGTGTGATCTGTCCTGGGGCAGATTTACATGGCTTATATCCTGATACTTTAGCGCAGTCTGATGCCAAACTCTGTACCCTCAATATGATGCGCGTGATGCCAAGGCAAGCATTCAAACTAAATGCTGCTGTCATGTCAGATCTGAGTTTTGCTCGTTATGATGGGTTTGCCCAGCTACCAGAAGCCCGTGCGCTTATCAGTTTACTTGATACCACCCAAGCTGCTGAGCGCAAGGCTGGCGTACATTTAATCGTTGTTCAATCAGCGGATGGCTCACTTATCATTGGTGACAGTCATGATTACTGTGATAAAGAGCTGCCCTTTAGAGACACTTATTCAGATAACTTAATCATCAACGAGTTCAAAAAAGTCATGGACATCGGTGAGGTAGACATCACTCAGCACTGGTTAGGGGTCTATCCAAGTGCCGACAATGTCGTGTTTAAAGCATCACCAGAATCAGGCGTTGCCATCGGTACCATCACAAGCGGCACAGGCGCATCAACGGGATTTGCCTTTGGTGAAGAGTTAATTAACTTAGTATTGGAGTCAAAATAATGAATACAGATATCCATCGTATCAAAGCGCCATTCGACGCGATCAAACTGTGTGTCTTTGATATGGCAGGCACGACCGTCAATGAAAACAATTTGGTTTATAAGACCGTATGTGATGCGATCAATCACACCCTACAACAGGTTGGTCGAACAGACATTCAGGTCAATCTAGAGGTGTGTTTAGAGTTTGGGGCTGGCAAAGAAAAGCGACAAGCCATTAGCGATATACTCAATGAAGTATGCAAAAATGACAATACCGCGACCGCTGATAGTGAAAAATGGACGGATGCTGCCTTTAATACCTTTAAATCAGCGTTGGCATCAGCCTATACCAAGGACACGGTAGCAACCTTCGATGGTATGCTAGATTTTTTCAATCAGTTAAAGCAGTCAGGTAGAAAAGTCGTGCTAAATACGGGCTACGATATTCAGACTGCCAATAAGATATTGACCATTTTAGGATGGTCAGTGGGTCGTGATATTGATGCTTTGATTACAGCGGATGATGTGCATAATGGTCGTCCTGCGCCAGATATGATTACCCTTGCTATGGAAAAGTTTGGGATTGAGCATTCGCAACAGGTATTGAAAGCAGGGGACAGCGGCATCGATATCGAAGAAGGCAAAAATGCCCATTGTGGTCTATGTGTTGGGGTGCTGACTGGTGCTCAAACCCATGTGCAACTGGAGAAATATTCACCAGATATTGTGCTTGAGCAGCTCACGGATCTAGCGGCATTGATCTAGAGTATGTCCTCAATTTAATTGAGGCATCTGCATGGGGTGCTTTAATGGCGCATTTTAGAAGGATAGAAATCATTACATGGTTTCTATCCTTCTTATTTTATAGAAGTAACGATAAACATGAGAACAGGCAGGCTTATCAATTTTCGAACAGCATAATGTGTGGGATATTTGTCTTAAAATTTTAGTCAGCGCTACTGCTGCTCTAATGCTTTTAGACCCGCTTTGGCAATGTGTACATCTTCGCTGCCATGTGCGCCGCCCACCCCGATACCACCGACTACGATACCATCGATATGAATGGGTACGCCGCCATCTAAGATAAGGATGTTTTCATCCAGATAGCGTAGGTCTTCAGGAATCGTACCGTCTTTGATGCCTTTGGCGATGACTGCCGTTTCTCTTTTTTGTGAGTTTGCGGTATAGGCTTTTTTATAACTGGCACGCACGGTATGCACGCCTGCGCGGTGATCTCTGAGCACTGCTAAGGTTTGTCCAGAGGCGTCAACGACGGTCACAGATACCATCAAATTTTTGTTTTTGGCTTCTAATGCGGCGGCATTCACCATGTTTTGTGCCATCTCGCCAGTCAATAATGGAATGGTTGCCATCTCTGCTCCTTGGGTTATTATGTTTGGTTTGATCGCTGGCACTTGATACTTTGAGTATGAGGTATTGGCACACGCGGAGATGGACAACAGTGAGGTTGCAAGCGCGGCATAGATAACGAGTTTTTTCATAATCAATCCTTTCATAGTTAATCCTTGATGTTGTTTTGAATATCGCATGACGTGACTCAATACGCCTGAATCAAAGCTTAGATAAGTTAATTGCCTGATGATAACTTGCTGGGGCAAACTTGATGGTGACAAACAGCATGCCGATAAGGCTGATCAATAGCATCCACCAAACCGCTTGAAAACTGCCAGTCGACTCGCGTAGCACACCTGCGATATAAGGCGCGATGGCAGTAATAATAAAGCCAATGCCTTGGACAAATGCTGCCAGTGCCCCAGCGAGTTTGGGTTTGGACAAATGATCTAACGCGACGGTCAATGTCAATGAAAAGCAGGCACCAAGACCACAGCCAATCAAGGCAATCCACAAGATGAGTAAAGCTGTCAGCATGGTAATCAAACCCATAAATCCAGCGATTTGTATCCCTACGGCAAAAAAAAACCAAGGTCGGCGGTCGAGACGATGGGCGGATAACATTGGAATAACCAGCGCACCAATGACCTGAAAAATCGTCATGATACCGATCAGCTCGCCACTACTTTGCGCGCTCCAGCCCAAAGTCTGCGCATAGCTTGGCAACCATGCAATCATACAAGCATATCCAGCGTTTGCCAGACCAAAATAACTTGCCAGCAGCCAAGCACGGCGATTGCCAAAAAAGTTGATTTTTACCCCGTCGTCTCGATTTTCCATTTGCTCAGAGGGGCGCCGCCACCACAGCACGAGGGCAAAAACTGGCACTACCAGCCAGATACCCAAACCGGATTGCCAACTGCCGTAATGTTGAGCGACCACCGGACTCAAGATAGCGGCAACCCCGCCACCAGTCATCAGTGCGGCAGAGTAAACGCCCATAGCAAGTGGTACGCGTGCAGGATACCAACGCTTGACCACACCAGGTGCCATTGCTTGCACGATGGCGATACCCGTACCGCCTACTAAGGCACTGGCTATCAGCGTACCTCCAGTATCTAACCACAAGCGCCATAAACCCGCGAAGGCAATTGCAAACAGACCGCCTGTGATCCATACGCTTTCACTAAATCGTCGCCCAATCCAAGGCAACAGTAGCGGAAATATACCCATACACAACATCGGCAGCACTACCAATAAAGAGGCGGCTTGTAAACCCATCGCTGTGCTTAGGCGAATCTCTGTCAGCAACGGACCAGTAGAAGTGATCGTTGGGCGCAGCGTCATCGCCAACCCAGCAATCACCAGCATAGGAAACAACAAGGTCAGTATCGACGAACGCGCCGTGGAGGAGATATGATCAGTACTCATGAATAATATAAAATCCGTATTAAAAAAGGCAGTACCAAAAAATCACCGCCTGAGTCGCCAAAAAAGCCGACGTCACTATATGCCGAACGCCGACTTTTTCAATAAGTGCTACTTTTAAAAACCGCTAATAAAACTGCTATTTAAAGCGTCATTTAAAAAGGTTTGAATGGTAAGAACTTACCATCTAGAGTAATCACTGCGCGGTCACCACCTTCAGGGTCAGCCACTTTTTTGATATCCATTTTGAAATTAATGGCACTGATGATACCATCACCAAATTGCTCATGAACCAAGGCTTTTAGCGTGGTGCCATATACCTGCATCATTTCATAGAAACGGTAGATTGTCGGATCAGTAGGAATCTCACTACCAACGCTGCCTCGTGATGGAATACATTGTAGTAACGCGATGGCGTCATCATCAAGTCCTAAAGTTTCACCAACTTTTTGGGCGGCATCAGCAGGTAGCGGATGCTGACCTAGTAAAGCGGCAGTGACAAAGACATCACTCAAGCCTGTTCCTGAAGCTATTTGCTCGAATGACAGGTTCTTTGCCGCCTTGGCAGCAATGATAGTGTCCGTTAATGTTTGACGTGCGGTGTTGTTTACTTGAGATTGAATCATAATAATACCTTTTGAGGTTGGTGGTGGTTATTGGGTTAATAATGCTTATGCATTATTTGGGTTAATTGATTTTCTGATTATGCATAGTCATTGATCATGACAGTTATGTAACGCTAAACGGCGACTGCCAGTGGCGATATCGGATAAGCGCGAACCTCAGTGTGCGTGGCCAATGAGACAAATTCATTGGTCACGCCATCTAAGGCATCGATATCACCGGACTCGATATCGTAAACCCAGCCATGTAGTGCCAAACGATTTTCTCTTAGCGCCAAACGTATAGACGGATGGGTTTTGATATTTTCGATTTGGGCGATGACATTTTCACGAACCATAGAGGCGACCCGCTCGCTATCACTGTCATGTTCACGGGCTTCATTGACCACCCGTGCTGAGTCAGCGTAGCGTAGCCAGCTGCCTACCGCTGGCATATGATCCATGCAGGTGCAATTAGCAATGGCGGTCATTGCGCCGCAGTCTGAGTGCCCGCAAATCACCACATCCGTGACTTTTAAAGCGGTAACGGCGTACTCAACTGACGCCGATACACCACCAGGCTCAGGACCATAAGAAGGCACAATGTTGCCCGCATTGCGAATCACAAACAGACCACCGGGTTCGTGTTGAGTAACAAGCTCGGGCACTAAGCGGCTGTCTGAACAAGAAATAAACAGCGTGCGCGGGTTTTGTTTGGTCGCCAAATTTTTGAATAAATCGGCGCGCTTAGGATAGGCGTCACTGTGAAATTTTAGAAAACCTTCAATAATATCTTTCATCGCGTTGGTCTCTGTGTAGTTGATGAAAGGAATGATACGCCGCTATCGTTATAAGGTAAAATACTAGTATATTATGATGTCGATAATAATTACTTATGACCAAACTTTGATCAATCCCTAATCCACACGAGATGACCCATGATTCTTCGGCACATTAAGTATTTTTTGGCAGTGGCAGAGCACCAAAGCTTTACCCAAGCAGCAGCGTCTTTGTACGTGTCACAGCCGGCGTTATCACAGCAGATTAAACAGTTGGAAGAAGGTCTAGGCGCGACTTTATTTGATCGCTCTGGTCGCCGTGTCACATTGACCGATGCCGGTGACGTCTATGCGCGCTATGCCCATAGAGCCTTGCAGGATTTGGAGGAAGGACGGCGCGCCATTCACGATGTGCAGGATCTCAGTCGCGGTGCGTTGCGGATTGCGATTACGCCTACCTTTACCACGTATTTGCTTGGACCTTTAATCAAAGCATTTCATACTCGTTATCCGAGCCTTATGCTAAGCGTGCAGGAGATGTCACAGGAGCAGATGGAAAAGCAAATACTCGATGATGAGTTTGATGTGGGTATTGCTTTTGAAGATGTGCAGTCTGCCGATATCGATACACAAACCTTGCTGATAGAGACGCTCGCACTGGTTGTTAGTAAACATAACCCTCTTGCTAAGCAAATGGCGATTGACTTGCCAACGCTAAACGCGCAGTCACTGGTATTGCTGAGCCGCGAATTTGCCACGCGCGAACAGATTGAGCATTATTGTCGCCAACATGACATTGCGCCAAACGTACTGATGGAGGCAAACTCGCTAAGCGCAGTGATCGAAATGGTTCGCCATACCCAACTGACCACCTTATTACCTTCCAACATCGCTCATAATTATGATGAGCTGGTGGCGATTACCTTAGCGCCGTCTTTGCTCCAGCGTACAGCGGTATTACTACAACGAAAAGGCGCGTATCAGAGCGCAGCTACCAAGGCATTTGTTGCGTTGGCACATGAGGTTTGTTTGAACACGGTTGAAGCCAATGCACTGTTTTTCAAATAGAATAAACTTAGAAAACGAACGGTCACGATGAGATAGGCAAAAGGTCAATGACGCAAACCTTAATTCACTACTTTTTTCACTTCGGCATGCCTTTAATCGTGGCTTATGTGTTTTTCCGCAATGATTATAAAAGGGTTTATCTGATACTGCTCGCCGCTATGTTGGTTGATTTGGATCATCTGCTAGCAACGCCTATTTTCTCGCCCAATCGCTGTAGTATTAACTTTCACCCGCTGCACAGTTATTATGCAATGGCAGTATATGTGACTATGTTAGTGCTGCCTAAGCCATATAGAGTCATAGGTTTGGGCTTGCTGTTGCATATGATGACGGATCTGAATGACTGCGTCATGACGTATGTCCAAATCCCCCAAGCGTTGGATGATGCGCCAGCTCGTGAGCTGGTCATGTGGCTAGCAAGTAGGTTTAAGTAGTATTTTTAACTTTTCATCGCATGTTCATTAATCCCGTATTTATTATGGGCACATTATATTTTCTAAAGAATCGGATTATTTACTGAGGATTTAGTTCTGCACTAGGCCTAAATTCAGTATACATACGATAAATATAGACAAAAAAAGCCTCACTATTAATAAGTGAGGCTTTTTTATTGAGTGGCTAGTTTAGCACTCTATATGACAATAATTATTTGGCAACCGCTTTAAAATTCGCTACTTGGTTTGCATTGGTAATGGTCAAGACAGGCACGTTATTGGTATTTTTGCTCATGCTATATTTACCATTTACGGTTGCTAGTGCGGCGCTATCAAAGCTAGCTTGTGGGGCAGGGCAAGCCATTCTTGTGCTTCTTACTGGACCCAATGTTACCTCGCCATTTGCTACCTTATATTCAGCACTCATATTGTTACAAGTATTCATCAAAGTAACGATATTGCTTCCATTCGCGGTCATAAAATTGAGGGTTAATGGTTCGGCTGGATTAAAGAATAATGGAATAATGGTCTCGCCCTTGGTGTTTTTGGCATCCACGAGTTGCCAATGATAGGCTTGCAAGGCATCCGAGGTAATAGGCTGGGTAACGGGTGCACTTGGCGTAGATGTGGTTTGACAACCTGCTGCCAATGTTCCCACTGCTAAAACGCTTACCATCATTACCTTGGTCATATTTTTCATATAAAGTCCTTTATTGCTTCAATTATTATATAGAGACATTTATCTCAAAATTATTATGCTCGCTGCCCCAATAACTGACATGAGACACTAGCAGATGCAGGTATTATTACAAAGCAATGATAGCGATACAAGCGCCAGTAACCATTCAAATACCAAGTTGTTTTTATGTTGATATAGTCGGTTCAATATAATTTGGATACAAGGAAGGCACGCGAAAGTACTACAAATAGTAGACTAAGCGAGCCTGACACCGTATCTGATTTATATAGGATCGACTATAAATCTTTAGCACAGCCTATTGCTATTAGGCGACCACATCATTACGTTGAGATAGCAGATGGTTTGCTGGAATAGGAAACACATTGTCATAAATCCAGTTATAAACAAAAGCATGTACTAAATAGAAAGTAGCCATTGTAATATCCATGATAAAGGCTTGCCAGAGGCTGATGCCTAAATGCCACGCAATTATTGGTAGGAACAATAATAGCAGACCACCTTCAAATAAAAACGCGTGCAACATTCGTAGTGGAACCGTCTTATGTACATTGCCGCGTAGCTTCAGCATGCTGTGGTCAAATAACAGGTTATAAAAATAGTTCCACAACGTTGCGATAATCGAAGCAGCCACGGCGATAAGACCTATCGACTGAATATCAAAGCCAAATAACCAGCTTGCCAACGGTACAAATATAATTAAACCTATTATCTCAAAACCCAAGGTATGACGAATACGATCTTTCACGGTGCGCATGAAGCTTCCTAGTTGAATCAGTTATTTTCGCGCCTATTGTATCTGTTAAACTATTATAACCAAGTTGGAACCTATAGGATTTTTAGATAGATGAGCCTTTCATTAGAGCAACTGCAAGCCTTTGTCGCCACGGTAGAGACCGGTTCTTTCTCAGCCGCCGCCCGTTATCTAGGCAAGGCGCAGTCTGCTATTAGCACGGCGGTATCAAATTTAGAAATTGATTTGGACAACAGCTTATTCGTCCGCAGTGGACGCTATCCAGTCCTGACGCCAGCTGGAGAGCGCTTATTGGTAGAGGCGCGAGTGATATTAGAGCGTTGTGAGCATTTTCGCGGGGTGGCCAAAAGTCTGGGCGAAGGAGTAGAGAGCCGATTGGTACTGGCGGTTGATGAGCTGTATCCCGAAGCAACGTTGGGCGGCTTGATGGAAGAATTTTCACGCCGATTTCCTAGTGTGGAGCTGGAACTATTGTTTCCGCTGATGGAAGATGTCAGCCGCTTGGTGCTAGAAGATCGCGCCGATTTAGGCATTATGTGGCGTCAAGAGATACTACCTTCAGCGCTGAATTTTCATGGGCTTGGTTGGGTGTCGATGAAAATGGTGTGCGCGCCCAACCATGAGCTAGCTCGTCAGCCAGTGGGGTGGGAGGAGTTGAAACGCTATCGGCAATTGATGGTGGCAACACGTAACCATAGCGAAGAAAAAGCACGGTTGCGAATAGCATCTGATGTCTGGTGGGTTGAAAGCCAATGGGTTATCGTTGAGCTGGTACAGCGCAATCTAGGCTGGGCATTCGTGCCTGAACATGTGGTAGCCAGTGCCTTGGATAATGGTTTTTTAGTCGAGCCAATATTGGACTTTAACGATCATGATTGGCCAGTGGCTTTAGAAATCGTATGGCACAAGCAGCGTCCTCTAGGTAAAGCAGCTGCTTGGTTGAAGTCGGCTGCGATTGCGCTAAATAAGTAATATTAAGCGGTCAATAATAGCGAGTTTTAAAGGGTCGTCCATTTATTGCGGGTGTACTATCTATAAAGTTCATAATTTGCCGATAGATTTTAATAGTCTATAAGTTTGAGTAGGTTATAAATTTAAACGGTTTTTAATATATAAGCGCTTTAGTGATCAAGTTATACTCTGCTTCAATCCAAATTATGTTTTTAACTTAAGTATTCGATACCGCTGAGCGACAGCAGTTGTCGCCCGCTTTAATTAGACGCTTTATTTTTCTCGATTTTTATATTATAGTTACTGAGTTAGGATGTTATTTAGTCAGGAAAACAGCAACATAGAGTTAACCTTCGAGGCGCAACGCTTCACCCTATAACTTCGCTATTGCTGTTAACTATCAACACTCTGACTGGCATTAATCATTATTTTTCTAATCAACTAAACCCAAGCTACTCATAAATTATAGCTGTCATATCAATGATGGCACAGATTTCATATTGTTAAAAATAAGTTTAAATAACTTCTAAAATCATCATTGAAATACTCATTTTACTTTTTAACGTTGCTCTAAAAGCAGCGGACACGCTCGGCTGACTTAAATTTGCTCTGAGAATCACCCAAAATTAAAAATACTACAAGCTACTGATATTCAAAATAAATTAAAAAATAAGGACAGTACTATGACAAACACAATTAACACTTTTGAGCAAAAACGTATCGATAATTTAAATTGGTCAAGTGGATCAAAACTGCCTAAATCCATTCAAGATAAGGTACAAACTAAACCAAAGATACCGTTGTTTTATCTGCATAACGAGTCTATCAATAACTATGAAGATGATATCTACTTTGTGAATAATAGCGATGAGACATTGAGCTTTGTTGCGCCTTATGAGCTGATGAAGAGAGATTCAGATTGCTCTGAGGTAGTGGTTGCTGCCGAACCAAGTGAACGTGACATATCCCTCACTTATACCGATGTCTTGCCAAAGCAAGGCGTGAGAATTGATCGTCAACATATCATCTATGATAGTGATTATCTCAATCAGATTATTGTGTATACCATGAGTCGTGCTAGCAAGGAGATGTGGGGAATATGGCGTTTGAATGTGTGCGAAAAAGGTATGTTTTCGTCTTGTCCCTTGCTATGGGAAGGTGGCGCCAAACCCTTATCTGTTGTGAGTGCCGATAAATTGAATGATCCCAAAGATCGTCCTATTTTACCTTGCGTATTGCCCATACGTCAGCAGTTATACCAAGAGTGGATCAATCATTATGATAAGGCGCGTGCAAGCTTGATGAGGTCTATCACCGATATGATCTATCGCTATGACTTTGGTATTGTGGGATGTTATTACAATGATACTTGGGATGAGTACAGCAGTGAGGCAGAGCAAATCGCTAATCGTCTGATTCAAGGTGATGCCGATAGCGTAGATGAGGTTCTCGCGATGATGACAGCTGTCTATGACGTGTCATTTGGTGCTGGATATACGAGGATTCCTATGGATGTCGCTGAGCGCGTTTATGGTCTATGGTTGAAGTATAAAAGTAATGCTAATAAATAAAAGACACAATGATAAAAGGAAAAAGCCATGATGTTTCCTATTGAAAATAACGACACGTTTTTACTATTCTTTCACGGTCTTGATTCAAGCAATGAAACCACTAAATATACCTGTATTAGCCGTGAGCCCAAAACCTGCCAAACCGTCAATTATCGAGATAATTTCAACGAGATTTTCGATATTTATGAGGCGTTAATTTTAGAAAAAATGCGCGAGTATCCGCGAGTCGTCTTGGCAGGGCATTCACTTGGTGGCTGGTTCGCCAATCATTTTGCCCATAAATACAATTTGCGTGCGCTATTAATAGCACCTTGCATTTATCCCAGTGAGGTTTTAGCAGACCGCATACCAGACGTGGCTGATATGAAATTGTCATTTCCTACCTCGAATACTGAGATGATAAGAGTCATGGTTGAGGTTGATGATGAATGCTTAGATGTCGCCGTCGCCAGACGTACGCTCGTCAACTTACCTGATAGCTGGGAAGTGGAGTATTTTGAGCGTGGTCATCACCGTATCGCCCGTAGCGAAGACATTTGGTATCACTTGGTTCATCTGTGCGAAGACCCCATTGTCTGGATGGATGACGCGACATATCATGGGGAAGATTAAATACCATCAGCCTTGCAGTAAGGCATTATTAATTACTATTATAAAGAACTAAAAAACTATCGTGGGTTTAACGGTTTGCCAAGTTTTTCAATAATCACTTAGCAAACATTGCAACTTCCAGCACGATATAAAACCACTCTGGTAAAGCGCATGAGCCTGTACTCCGACAAGGCTATCCATGCCTGATTCGATGAGCCTATTTGGGCTTATTCTTATTGTCGGAGTTCAGGAGTCACTGATGTCTCATATCAATAGCCAAAATCTCAGGCCTTGCAAATATACTCATCGTTATACGCCGCGGCATCCTTTGGCAAAAGAGGCGGTTAGCCAAATAGAGAAATGTGAACGACGTTCGCAAGATATTGTCCAAGCCATGGGTTATCCGCCAAAACACATCATATCCGCCTGTGATCGTCTGCGTCATGTATTGTCTAGCGACATACTAGGACTTAATGCGACAGATATTGATAGCTACTTTACTGCTCATGAATTCTTAAAAACACTATTATCCGTGCTCGATATAAAGTACGACACCTTTGCAGAGGATATTGCGCAAATCCAATATGACTTGGCGCATTATCCTTATCCGCTACCGCAATATCAATTGCGAGCGGTCATCGACTTTACATGGAGTGAGGGCGCTAACTGGATGTCGCGCGGCGTGGCTAGCAGTAAGGCTGTTGCGTATTTACCGCAAAATATTGCCAAAATGAATGCGGCAAAGCGTGAGTTGGTGATTCAACAATGTCTGGCTGCGCATTATGCAGAATATAACGGTCACTTGCCGTATAATGGCGTGATTAACGGTTATCAACTTATCATTGAACAGCGTCATGATATGGTTGATAGCATCGCGTATGATCTGCCGCAGTGTGAGTAGGATGTGATACATCACTCATCAATTGGTAGCATTAACATTTAACACAGCATACCCAAATAAAAAGGCCGTCCCCAATGACCGATACTAATCCTTATAACCCGTATAATTTTTTACCTTTACAGCCGACTGGTAGAAACGAGACCGATACTGCCAACACTTATGCGCCTGAAGACATGATTAAAATATATGAGCAGCAGTTTTTGATACCAGTACCTGAAGAAAAGCTGACTGAGTTTTTACCCGCGCTAAAGAGTTTTTATGATATTGACAATCATACGTTAGACGTCAGTGCCATTATTTTTGACGCAATCGCAGAGTCCGCTATCATTTACAATCATAAGGTCAAAACAGGACTCTATGAAATTCTAGGGGAGTTGGTAAAAGAAGCGATTGAATATGATGAAGACAATAAAAACGACAAAGATGCAGAAGACAAAGAGATTCAAGCTTATACACTAGAATGTAAGCGCACTTTTTTCATTAATGAGGTAGAGATACCTTATCATTTCAACTTGTTTATTTATGGTGACGGTTATTCTACTTTAACCAAAAAAGAAACCGTGCTAGAAAAAATGTACTGGTTCGTTAGAGGACGCTTCGAAGAAAATCTATTAGACGACACTGAAGATAATGACAGTTTAGACTCGATCAATGAGCAGCTAGCCAGTTTGGGTATTCGGGAAATGGATTTGACCACCATAGACGAAGTAATAAGTTATGTAGAAGACAGTATCATAGATGATGCCATGGTAGAGGTGCTTAACAAGTTATTAGATGCTGCTGAGTAGGTAGCTATCCGTAAAATTGATGTCAAAACAATACGTTTTAATGTCAGTTTTTATGAGAGCCGTTGTAAAAGAATATTTATATAAGATTAGCTATAAAAGACTATTGATATAAGGCACATTGCTATGCAACAAACACAGAATTCTGTGGATCAAAGACAAGATGCTGTAGAACACAGACCCGTATTCATGCCGAGAACCAACAGTGACAATCTGGTAAAAACAGACATGGTTAGGTTTGAGCGGCATGTGGGGTTTGCCAGTCGCCAAAAGAAAAAATCAATCAATGATATGCATCAAGTCATTCGCAAAAAGTATGGCTTTAGTCATGTCCTTGAGCTATCGAGCAAGTCTGGTAATAAATTGAGTTTTCCGCTGAGTCCATTGAGCTTAAAACTAACAAATGAACAAGATGGGCAGCAGTACAGTGTCGAAAATGCCTTTCAAAGCAGTATGATTTTTGAGGATGGTGGTCCCTATACTGACTTGTTAAGTGCGCCGCCAAGACAAGCCAGAAAGGACGAGCGCTTAATGACCTCGGGTGAACTGATTGGCTATAATTATTTTGGCATGGAGTGGAGCGTAGAGCCATTGACCACATTTTATGATTGGCTCTATGTGAATGCCCTAAAGCAAAACCCGCATTTGCATGAAGAAGTTATGCAGTATCAAGCCTTTACAGATCGTGAGTTCAATCCTAAAAAGTCTATCCATTGTGCGGCTTATGCACTGGCAATGTTTGTGGCGCTCAATAAACGCGAGTTGCTCGATAATATTGAAGACCCTGCGGTATTTTTTAATTTATATCATGAATTCAAAATAAGTAATACTGAGCAGCTTTTGGAAGCGGGTTGGGTTTGATCGTTAAAGCGGTTAGTTTACGCGGTAAAAATTATCAAGATAAACTTATGATATGCTAATCAAGTGACTTTATGATATATGAGAATAGCCAAGCTTGTCTTGGCTTTTTCATGCCTAAAAACTTTTCATGCCTAAAAATCAAGCACCTTAGTCTGGTTGATTTTAGCGTTATATATTTCAACAGAACGCTTATTACTCTTAATTATGTAGATGTGATATAAACTTACGAATACTAAGTATGTGAACCGCCCCGACTTTATCGGAGAGTGATTTACTTGAGTCAGGCAGCAATGCCCGACAGGGTCAAATTATCATAATACCGCTTTTCAAACTCAAAAGGTGACACATAACCAATCGTACTATGCAGTCGTGTTTTATTGAACCAATCTACCCACTCAAGGGTTGCCAGTTCAACATCGTTCATACCATTTCAGCTCTCTTTCAAATAATGAATCACTTCAGACTTATAAAGCCCGTTAACCGTTTCAGCCAATGCGTTGTCGTATGAATCGCCTGTTGTATCCACAGAGGCGATAACTCCAAAGTCCGTCATCTTATCAGTGTAGCGAATGGATAAGTACTGAACCCCTCGATCACTGTGATGAATGACATCCTTAGGATTGTTCCTATCTGTTATCGATTGATTTAAAGCGGCCATCACCATGTCTGTGTTCATGCGATTGGATACTTTCCAGCCCACAATGACGCGGGCAAACACATCAATGATAAAGGCGGTATAGACCCAGCCGCTTATCGTCTTGATATAAGTAAAGTCTGCCACCCAGAGCTGGTTAGGGCGATGAGCGCTAAAGTTACGATTAACCAAGTCATCAGCATGCTTCTGGTCGTCACGGCTGTTGGTGGTAATATCGCCTTTGCCACGCCAGACACCTTGTAAGCCATGCTGGCTCATTAAACGCTCTATGGTACAACGAGCAATCTTTAACCCATCAGCTTTCATCTGCTGCCAGACTTTACGTGCGCCGTAACGGCATTTGCTGTCCTGCCAGATACGTCTAATTTCACTGATGTAGAAATCGTCATGCTGTCTGCGAAATGATCGTTGTTCAGGGTAGTACTCCAAGTATTTAGCGCGATAATAAGTTGATGGGGCAATCGGTAGTACTCGACAGATTGGCTCGATTCCGTAATTGTTTTTATGGTCATCAATAAAGTTGACCATTATTTGGGTGGACGGTCGAGCTCCGCCTGGGCGAAAAAAGCAGCAGCCTTCCTGATGATTTCATTGGCTTGCTTAAGCTCTTTAATACGTTGCTCTTGGCTTTGAGCTTGCACTGAGGCAGGAATAGTTTGATCGATGTGTTTTTTATGCCATGATCGTAGGGTTTCAGGCGTACAGCCAATCTTAGGAGCAATGGCTTGGATGGCCGCCCATGTGGAGGGGTAGTCGCCCGACGCTTCAATCAGCATACGAACGGCGCGTTCCTTAATCTCGGGAGTGTAGTTTCGTATTCTTTCAGAATGTTAAGTTTCCTTCCACCCGCAGCGAGCCAGTCAATCACTAATGACACTGAAAGAATTGGTGGCTGGGCATCCGATACGCGTTTTAGAAATATAGAAGAGGCGCGACAAGTGACCTATCCCGTTAAATCCGTAGACCTCAATTTGGGAAACTTTAGCTACATGATATGAAGATAGGTGTAGTGGTTAACTGACTTAGTATACATAAAAATAATGCAAATACTAATGATAATAGTTATCATTAGTATTTGCATTATTTTTATAATGTTGCTAAAGTGTGCACTCTTTATTAATAAGCATCGATCAGTTCTTTGCGTGCTCTATTTTCAAGGTCTTATCGATATCAATGCTTCATTTATTCTGTTGTTATAACATTAAAAAATAACCACTTTTGCATGCTCTTCTAGTGCTTACCCATAATGTTATAGCGAATCTGCTCTATCAGAAAATTTGCAAAGTATTGGTAAACACTAAATATTTCTAGGATTTTCATCTATGCCAACATTACCAATTTCTTCTGCTTCTATAAATGCTCTTTACCTACCAAAGCCGTTACGCTTAGCGACTGGCAAAGCTTTGCTTGGCATTGCTATCGCCTCTATTTTGAGTACAACTGCATTCGCTGCTGAGATAGATAGCCGTAACGTACCACAAATAGCAGCGCAAGAAATTGATGAACAGCAGGCAATGCCTTCTGTTGAGCTAGATACCATTGTTGTTAAGGCGGCAAGAGAGGAGCTCGAACAAGCAGCTGGGCTTTCAGTGATTAGTGAAGAGGCTATCAAAAAAGCTTCTGTTTCCAATGATATTGCAGAGATCGTGCGCAAAATGCCTGGGGTTAACCTATCTGGCTCGTCTACTTCTGGTCAGCGCGGTAATCAGCGCCAGATTGACCTACGTGGTATGGGCCCGAATAACACGCTGATTTTAATCGACGGCCGTCCTGTTACTTCTCGTAATGCCGTTCGCCCTGGTAGGGCTAGCGAGCAAGATACCCGTGGAGACTCGCAATGGGTGCCGCCGAGCGCTATTGAACGAATCGAAGTATTGCGTGGTCCAGCCGCGGCTCGCTATGGTTCTGGTAGTATGGGCGGGGTAGTCAACATCATCACTAAAGCGCCTACTAAAAAAGAATTTTCGGTCACTGGTCACTACGAGTCCCCAGAGAGTGACTTGGAAGGTAAAGACTGGCGCACCAATATCAATATGGCTGGTTCTTTAAGCGACAAGCTGTCTTTCCGTACTACGCTTGGTTACCACGACAGTGAAGGCGATGACCCTTATATCAATGCCGAAGACGCCCAAATTGTAGATGGGCGTGACGGACCAGTCGCTTCTATTGCAGCTGGGGTTGAAGGCGTAGAGAATATAGATGTCCGCCAGCTTTTTGAATACGCTATGGATGCGATGAACACGGTAGGTTTTGAAGTCAACTATAGTACCCAGGATAATCGCTGGGCGGGCGACTCACAATTTCAAAATGTCAATAATGATTTGGTCGAAACCTTAGCTGGAGAATCTACCAATAAGATGCGACGCTATGGTGCTGCCATCACGCACCGCGGTGACTATGACAATACCCGTAGCAATAGCTACTTAGAGTTTAGCCGTACTAATAATGAGCGTTTGGCTGAAGGCACGGCTGGTGGAGGTGAAGGTCAAATTAAATCACCAGCCGCAGGCGAGGACTATAAATGGAACGAGGCGACCTATGACACACTAAACGCCAAGTCAGAGTGGGATATATTCTTTGATCGTCATACGTTGACTGCAGGCGCTGAGTTCCGTGGTGAAAAACTCACCAATCCTTTAGTGTCTGACTTAACCTTTGATGATGGTTTTGACTTCGGCGATGTCGAAACTGACCCTGCTAAGCGTGATCCAAAATCAGATGCTTACCTCGTCGGTGCTTATGTAGAAGATAACTACCAAATCACTCCAGATTGGTATGTAACGCCAGGGTTACGTTTTGATTATCACAGTGAAGCAGGGAGTAATTGGTCACCAAGTATCAATACCACGTGGGATTTTAGCCCTAACTGGTCAGTTAAAACCGGCATTAGTCGCGCTTTTAAGGCGCCTGAGCTCTACTTATTAGATCCTAACTACATCTATTACACCAAGGGTAATGGCTGTCCTTCTTGGGTGCCTGAAGATCAACGGGGCTGTCAAGTGCTGGGCAACCCTGATCTTGAGCATGAAACTTCTTGGAACAAAGAGCTGACTTTTACCTATGATGATGGCACAGGGCTGAATGCGGGCTTGACGTATTATCATAATGCCTATGATAACCGTATTAGTGCGGGTGTAGACCGGGTAGCAGTAGATTCGGCGACTAACCGTTCTATCTTCCAGTGGGAGAACCAAGGTGAAGCCATCATTGAAGGTCTTGAAGGCTTTGTCACAGTTCCAGTGACTGACGCACTCTCTTGGTACACCAACGTTACGGGAAATCTGCGTTCAGAACGTAAAGATACGGGTGAGCCGCTATCGCTAATTCCTAAATTTACTGTAAATTCCAATGTTAACTGGGACATTACCACTCGCTGGAATGCCGACTTAGGCGTCAGCTATTATGGCACCATTGATGCACCTGAAATTTCGGTTACTACTGGTGATGAACTGAGTACCTTAAAGTTAGACCGTAAGCCTTATGCTCTGGCAAATATCAGCACTCGCTATAATCTAACCGACAGTGTTACTGTTGGCGCAGGGATTAAAAATCTATTTGATAAGCAAATTAAGCGCGAAGGCACGGGTACCAATGCGGGTGCTCGAACCTTTAATGAGCCAGGCCGTGCTTATGTCTTTGATGTTAGTTTTGATTTCTAATCTTTAGATACAGTATTTTCTTTAAGACGCAAAAAGGTCTGAACTAATTGTTCAGACCTTTTGATTTGTACAACCAATCTTGCTTATGATCTTACAAACAATCATTAAAACAGATAACACATAGCCATCATCTTGTAGTTCTTAATTGAATTCGGTTGAAAAAATAGTTAACAGTCATTTCTATTAAAATATTACCTATATTTTATGAACAGCATTTCTTATATGGACTCATTTTTTTAATTTATTAGACAGCAGGTTATAAGCTATCGACAATCACTGGGCGACCTTGATGACTGAGCACGGTAACATCGACGTTATACAGATCCTTCATGGTTGCTTGGGTGATGACATCTGCAGGTT